>JBJXHA010000259.1:0-2916 GCA_046160275.1 Bacteroidia bacterium
AACCTATAAATTAGGAATGGATATTGCTCATAAACAAGGCGATAAACATGCTTATGGAGAGTTAGCGACTGCCAAAATGAATATTGACGACGATGACTTTTAGGATTTTATAAAAAATGCTACGCAAGTGAACTTTACTTGCGTAGCATTTTTATTTTATTTTTTCAAAAAAGGCAACCCAACAACTTCCGCTTCTAAGCGTTTTCCACTTATAACGACATTGATTTTTGTACCTGCTTTGGCGAAAGCCGTTGCAACGTAGCCCATTCCAATTGGCTTGTCCAAGGAAGGAGAACTTGTACCAGAAGTTACTTTTCCTATTTCATTCCCTTCTAAATCTTCAATAATATAGTCATGTCTTGGAACACGGCGCTCGTTGAGTGTAAAGCCAACTAACTTACGTTTTAAACCATCTGCTTTTTGCTGTTTCAAGTATTCGCTATCGACGAAATCGCCTTTTTGCAGCTTTGTAATCCAACCCAAACCTGCCTCTAAGGGCGACGTTGTGTCATCAATATCATTGCCATAAAGGCAAAAACCCATTTCTAAACGCAAAGTATCACGCGCGCCCAAACCTGTTGGTTTGATGCCGAAAGATTCACCTGTGGAAAAAACAGCATCCCAAAGTTTTTCTGTATGTTCATCAGCACAATACAATTCAAAACCGCCAGAGCCCGTATAACCTGTTGCTGAGATAATAACATTATCAATACCTGCAAAAGTACCTTTTGTAAAAGTATAATATTTTAAAGATGCCAAATCAACATCTGTCAAAGCTTGCATTGCTTCTACCGTTTTTGGGCCTTGTACTGCTAACAAACCTGTTTTTTCAGAAATGTTTATCATTCTGGCATCGAATGAGTTATGCGAAGCAATCCACGCCCAATCTTTTTCGATATTAGAAGCATTGACAACTAACATAAAAGCTTGTTCGCCTTCTGAGCACATATCTTCGCCCAAGCGATAGACCAACAAATCATCTACAATTCCACCTTTTCCATTAGGCAAACAAGAATATTGTATATCGCCAATCGCTAATTTTGAAACATCGTTTGAAGTTACTTTTTGAACTAAATCAAATGCTTCCTTACCGCGCACGATAAATTCGCCCATGTGCGATACATCAAAAACGCCAATCGCTTCGCGCACTGCAAAGTGTTCTTCTTTGATACTACTGTAAGAAATCGGCATATTATAGCCTGCAAATTCTGCCATTTTTGCGCCTAGCGCAATGTGTTTATCCGTAAGCGGAGTTGGTTTCATTGAAAAAAATGTTTTATTGTTGTAATATTTGATTGTGCTGCTTAAAAACTATTCGCTATGCTAATAAAATCATCTGCAATTAAAGACGCGCCGCCAATTAAGCCGCCATCAACGTCTTTTAATGCAAATAATTCTTTGGCATTTTTGGCATTGCAACTTCCTCCATAAAGAATCGGTGTGTTTTTTACAATATCATTGCCATATTGTTTTTTCAAAAATTTGCGAATTGCAGCGTGCATGTCTTGCGCTTGCTCAGGTGAAGCTGTTAAGCCTGTTCCGATAGCCCAAATTGGCTCATAAGCAATTACAACTTTTGAAAAATCTTCTGGTGATAAGTGAAAAAGGCTATTTTTTAGCTGTTCTTCTACGAATTTCACATGAGTTCCTGCTTCACGAATTTCTAATGGTTCACCACAACAAAATAAAGGTGTTAAGCCTTTTGCTAAGGCAGTATCTACCTTTTTTGCTAAGAAAGCATCACTTTCATTAAAGTATTGACGACGCTCCGAGTGACCTATTATCACATGACTAACGCCTATTGCAATAAGCATATCGGCTGAAATTTCGCCTGTAAATGCGCCTTTTGATTCAGGATGCATGTTTTGTGCGCCTAAATGAATTTTCTTTTTCTTTGCAATTACTTTTTGTACACTTTGTAAGTTTACAAACGGGGCACAAAGTACCACATCTACACGAGGAGACATTTTGCCCGTCGCAATTGCTTTTGCTAATTCAACGCTTTCCTCAAGCGTTTTGTTCATTTTCCAGTTACCTGCAACTATTTTCTTCCTTGCCATAATTTAAAATGTTTTATAAAACGCTGCAAAAATAGATTTTTCAAATCGAAAAGGAAGATAATTTTAGAAAAATGATAAAAAAACCTTAAATTGCAGCACTATTTTTTGCCTTATGTCTTCTATTATTATTTATTCTCATATTCTTTCTCGTCGGCTTCAATATATTACAAGTGAAATATTAGAGCGTATCTTGGGTTTTGAATTGCATTTAACAAACTCAAAAGAAGATTATTTACAAAGTAATTTGCCAAAGATTAATTATAGTTATACCCCTTTGGCCAATCGAGAAATTTATATCATACCGCAAGGGTTGTTATTTGAACAAGGAGTAAATAGTTCGCTTGCTTCAATCCTTCCTTTAACTCCGACCTCGGGCGATGCCTACACTTCGTATTGTCCGCCTGCGGAGATGGCAGACAATCGAATTATTTTGAATGAGGATATCTTGGCAACAAGTTTTTTTCTATTATCTCGTTATGAGGAATATTTGCCTTTTCAGGCAGATACTCATGGTCGATTTTCTGCAAGCCAAAGTGTTGCTCATCGGCAAGGTTTTTTACGACGCCCTTTAATCAATGAGTGGGCAATTGAGTTAGGCAATTTGATAGAAAGTTTATTTACAGAAGTTACTTATAAACGTAGCAAATTCAGGCAGTTTAATACTTTTGATGTTGACCAAGCTTTTAAATATAAAAATAAAGGATTTCTACGAACAATTGGCGCATTCATTAAGAACGATAACAATAACAAAGAGCGAAGTGCCGTCCTTCTAGGAAAAGAGCATGACCCTTTTAATACATTTTCGGATATTGAAAAATGGCACAAAGAAAAAAATACAGAACTAATGTTCTTTATT
>JBJXHA010000260.1:0-3088 GCA_046160275.1 Bacteroidia bacterium
CATCTCGCTGCTTTGCATAAGGCTCATAATCGTGATTGGTAAAAACCGATTGAATCGGATACTGTTCGCAAAAATATTTCCATGCTTCCATGACTTCGCCATAATAAACGCACAAAGAACTGCCTAATTCGATGAGTTCTTGTTGTAGCCTTTCGATTTGTTGATGGATAAAATTTACTCTTTTGTCCTGCTTAGGCAAAGTATCCAAAATGCTTTTATCAAAGATAAAAATAGGGATAACTTTTTCCCCAGCGCACAAGGCTTTATATAAACCCATGTTGTCTGTCAAGCGTAAATCGCGGCGAAACCAAAAAGCGGTCATAATTAAGTGAAAAAGGAAAAGTGGAAAATATTGCAAAGTCTAAAAAACGGTGGGTAAGTAGGATTGTTTTGACAAAAAAAAATAGTCGTACTTTCACAGCCGACTATTAAAATGTAAACGTTATTCTTACGCTTTGCAAAGCACCACCAATGCAAGACGTTGATAATACAAAAGTAATAGTTGCGAGTTGCTCCCCCAAATACAAAAAAAGAGCGTTTTGGAAAATAAAAGAGCCGCTATCTTTCGATAACGGCAGCTCTTTTTATAAATAACTCGATTACACACTATTTTTTTATGGCATTACGCTGAAACTCAACGCCAATTTCAATTACTTGAATTACGCCGCCATCTTTCCAAGGCAAATCCCCTCCGCATCCATTACGACAGCTTTCGTCTGAGCTTGTGTTGTCGTCTGGATTCATCGCGGAATTTGTGGTATTTAACGCCTTTCCTGCGGTTTCGCTTGGAATAGGCGACACCACAGGTTCAATCCATTCACGGTGAGCGCAAGAGCTAAAAACGCAAGGTAAGCTCAAAAGCGCGAGAATAAGATAAATACTATTTTTTTTCATGTTTTGGGTGCTTAACGCGTTTGAAATTAAGAATAACTGTTCAAGGATATACTACAAAATTACAAATTCCTATTACAAATTAAAAGGCTTTTGGAAAATAATTTGAAAATTATGCTTTCAAAAAAACGATTTTCCTTTATAATTTATGTAGTTTTGTCTATGAATTGCCCGAAACTTTGCTTAGTATTGAAAGTGAAATGCAAAATAGTAAACTGTTGAAAATATTGCGCCAGCTTAATGATGCAGAACGAACACAGCTTAAAAAGTTTGTTCGCTCTCCCTATTTCAATGAAAGTAAGGCAGTTACAACATTAGTAGAATTTGTTTTGCCTTTGTTACATGAAAAAGAGGAAGAAAAGCTTGCGAAGGAGAAATTATTTACACATCTCTATCCACATAACGAATACAAAGAAGGAAAAGTGAATGATTTGATGAAAATTACCTTAGAATTAGTAGAAAAGTTCATTCAAGTTCATACGCAAAACTTACCTGAATTTCGGCTTGATACAGAGATTTTTGCTCAAATTCGCCTAACACAATTTTACCTTTCTCGCCAAAATGAAAAAATGGCACTTGCTACCCTAAAAAATGTGCAGCAATTACACGAAAAGTCAGATTATAGAAATAATCAGTTTTTTTATCGGCAGTTTTTGATTGAAGAATATCTTGGGAAATTGCCTGCAATGGACGAAGCACAGCATGAATCTCTTGATTTACAGCGAATTATAGACAATGTGCAGCTTTTTTATTTGCTCACGCAATTAGAATATTATTGCCACATTGCTTCGCAGCAACACATTATTAATACGAATTATGATATAGATTTTTTTGATGATATTTTGGCTTATATTGCCAAAAATGCCAAAATTCAACACATTCCCGCGCTCAATATTTATTATCATACGGCTTGTATGTTGCGTTATCCGCTTCAACGCTCGCATTTTGAGCAGGCGTATCAATTAATACAACAATATGCGCAACTTTTCCCAATTACCGAGAAGAAAAACCTTTACCGTATTTTGAGAAATTATTGCGCCAAAAGAAGTGGGCGTTATTTTGAAGAGCAACTGTGGGATTTGTACCGTATCTCCTTGGAGAGCAGCCTTTTATATGATGAATGGGAATACATTCCTGCCATTACCTTTGAAAGTATTGTGATTCTTTCTTTACGCCTAAAAAAAGTGGATTGGGTGGTGAATTTTTTAGAAAACTATCATCCCTATTTGCCACAAAAAGCTGAAAATGAGCATTATCAATATTGTAGGGCAAAACTCTATTTTGCGCAAAAAAATTATACGCATATTGTAAAGATTCTCAACAGCATGGACACCAAAAGTAGTTTGTCCAAAATCAAAAAACGCCGCTTATTACTCCAAACTTATTTTGAATTGGCAAAAGAAAATCAAAAAGAGCAATATATTTATGAGGAATTATTGGACTTGAATTTGAAGAGTTTTGTGAAATTTTTGAACGATAAAAAGACAATTTCTACCCATTATAAAGAGGCGAATAAAAACTTTGCGTATTGCCTGCGAAAAATTTTGACACAAACCCCGCACAGCGAACTCCAGCGTATCATTCAGCAAATCAAGCCTTTAATGGAAAAAGATTGGCTATTAGAAAAAGCCGAAGGCTAAAATACCGCTTTCTTACCAAAAAAGGCGTACCTTTGCGCGCATATAGTTGCAATTCTGTTTACTGCTCACTGTTAATTGAACACTGATATTGATATGTTTTTTCGCCTTACATTCCCCATTTTTTACGGTTTATTTTGGAGTTTTAGCCGACTTCCTTTTTTTGTGATGTATTTTTTGAGTGATGTGTTGTATTTTTTCCTCTTTACGCTCATTGGTTATCGCAAAAAAGTCGCTTATAGCAATTTAAAAAAAGCTTTTCCCCAAAAATCAGAAGCAGAAATTCAACAAACCTTAAAAGCTTTTTATCGGCATTTGTGCGATGTCATTGTGGAATTTTTTAAGATGATTTCGATGGACGAAAGCGAGCTAAGGAAGCGCATGAGAATCGTAAATCCTGAAGTTTTTGATGAAATTAACGCAAAAACGGAAGGTGTTCTGGCGCTTGCCACGCATTATGGCAATTTTGAATGGATGTCTTGCGCCACGGATATGCACACAAAAAACAAAGGCTATGCGATTTATTCGCCCCTCAAAAATCCTTATTTTGAAGCACTTGC
>JBJXHA010000261.1:0-7249 GCA_046160275.1 Bacteroidia bacterium
AATAAGCAACGATATACTCAATACTTTCTTGTGTAGTTGTTTTCTTAAAAATTGCCGTTACATCTTGGGTTGGAAAAATATTTTCGCCTACTAAGGCAAATCGAAAATGATTTTTGTTCGAAATGCGCTCTTTGCAAGGCACAAAAATGCGCTTTTCTGGTTTAGAAAATAAGTTAAAATTTCTCAAAAACACCCACTCCCAATAGGCTATTTTTTTATTGTATTGGTATCTATTCTCTAAATCGGTTTTATAAGGTTGAAAATGTTGATGAAAATTGGGATAGTTTGCTAAAAAGGAGGTTTCTGCTAAACCTTCTTGTATAAATATATATATGGTAGTTTTTTCTGCAAAAAAAGATTGTAAATCTTTTGCTTTGATTACCTCAATCGTAGCCTCTTTTTCTGCCTCATTCAACTTATCTCCATTCACTTGAAAAGCTTTATCTAAGCCGCTTACCAAACCATTTCCAATATCACAAAAATCCCCAACCGTATAAAAAGATTGCTTTTCTGTTTGAAACAATTCTAATATCAGTTCCTGATTTTTTTTCAAACAATTCCTCTCCAAAATCGTCAATTCGGCTTTGATTTCATCGGATTGCAACAACCAACGCTCATTCGTTTGGAATTGGGAAACGGCTAAATATTCAGCGTCTTTTAAGGCTGTTTGATTTTTGAGTTTTGTTAAGGTTTCAACACTTAATTTTTGGTTGGCATAAAACTTAGCCACTTTTATTTTTGAAGTTTGGGCTTGTTTGCTTTTTACAAATTTAAAAATAATAATTGAAACAGTTACTTTATCAAAAATGGGCGTTTCATTAAAATGATAAATTTCTTCAAAATAACCCTGTTGCACCATATAATTACGGAGGCTAATAGAATGTGTGGTATTCATCCAATATTCCGGGCAAATAAAGATTAACTGCCCATTTTCGTTCAGCAACTCAATCGATTTTAAAATAAAAATATAGAGGTAATCGCAAAGCGAATTAAAATATTTATTCCAAATAGCGTTGTTTGCAAGCTCTTTTTTTAGGCTTTCTTCCAAGTTTTTCCATCGAATGTAAGGTGGGTTTCCAATAATTAAATCAAAAGTCTGCTCAATTTCTGCTGAAATAAAACTCTCATACTGAACACAAGTAAAAGCTTGTGCTAAGGCTTTATCTATTTCAAAGGCGGTGAGGTTGTGAAACCCTTTTTGTTGTAAACATTCCAAAAAAATGCCCTCTCCACAAGCGGGTTCTAATATTTTTGATTCACACGAAATATTCGCAAGATCAACCATAAATTCAGCCACTACTTTGGGCGTGAAGTATTGACCAAATTTATTTTTCGTGTTTTGTTTTGACTTGATGGGCATACACAACTTTCTTACAAAGGTAGCATTTTTCACTAGAAAATCACGTGCATTTGTTGCAAAAATCTCCGTATCTTGCTCACGTTTTTACATCCATCTTTCCAGATAAATATCTATGCGTAAACTAAACTTATTCTTTCTAATGTTTTGCTTTTTGGGGATGTCGCTCTTTTCCTTGAAAGCACAACATGACACTTCTACCGTACAAATTTTCACTTTCGCAGATATATGCAAGCGAAGTGGCACTTTCCAATTTCCTCCTGCCAGCAAAAAGTGGGAAAAAGTGCTAATGTATTATACCTTAAAGTGTGACCCTGCTACCGTTTGGGATCAATATCCTTGTGGGGAATGGGATTATTTGACTTATACCGTAATTTATGATTCGACAGGAATTATAGATACTACGACTAGGTATTATCCTAATTATCAATATCTTGGCATGAATCCGAATGATTCTAGTAATTTTTATTTTACGAATCAAGCAGGTTTTGATGTATTTCAACAACATCAAAAATGGAAAGTGATTGATGCAACTACCAACGAAACAACTTACCCTGTCGGAACGGCGGTTGCTGGCACCACTTTCCCAATAACTTCAGCTGCTCCACGTCAAAGAATGCAATTTTTATGGTTGGCAAGCGAATTAACTGCCGCAGGAATGGGCGCAGGCTCGATTGATGCCTTAAATTTAGATATAACAAGTTTAGGAGGAGACCTCGAAAACCTCACCATTCGCATGAAACCTACGACTTTAACGAGTTTGAGTAAGTTTGATGAAGCTGGTTTTTCTACGGTGTATTGGAATAATATGACTTTCGCCGCAACAGGTGCGCAACGCCTAGATTTGCTTAATTCTTTTGCATGGAATGGTACAAGTAATGTATTAGTTGAGTTCTCCTTTACAGATAAAACACCTTCAACGAACCACGAACTTGCCGCAAATACAACCACTTTTAACTCTGCCGTTACCACAAGCCAATCTGATGGTTATTTTCAAATGGACAAAGATTGGATAGAAATTGACAATGCGGCATCGGTTTTTAGCCAAATTGATTCTCAAATTACCATTTCTTTTTGGGCTTATGGCGATGCTTCTATGCCACAACAAACCACTGGTTTTGAAGGAGTTGATGCCAATAACGCCCGAATTTTAAACACGCATTTGCCTTGGGATAATGGAAATGTATATTGGGATGCAGGGCGAAAGTTTTGTACCGATGGCACGTATTTAGGCTATGAAAGAATAGACAAAGCCGTTTCTGCTGCTGACTATAAAGGAACTTGGACACATTGGGCGTTCTCCAAAGATGTTTATACAGGTCTTATGAACATCTATAAAAACGGGGTAATTTTTCACTCTGGTTCTGGAAAATGGGGACTAATGGACGGAATTGAAAAATTTGTGATTGGATATAACCAATGGAATAGTAACAACGTCTATTTCCGTGGAAGAATCAATGATTTTCAAATTTGGAAAACGACTTTATCCACCAGCGAAATTGCGACTTGGATGTACAAAGACATTACACCCACGCATCCAAAATACAGCAAATTGTTAGTCTATTATCCAATGGATAACATGAGTGGAAACCAGGTCTTAGATGCGTCTCCTAATGGCTTTCATGCAACGATAAAAGGCTCACCTAATCATCAACAGTTGAGAGGACATAGCTTATATCGTAATTTTACGGCAAGTAATCAAAGACCTGTAATGAGTTTTATTTCAGGTACTTACCAATCTCACCAAGATTCTAGTATTGTGCAAGATACGCTTTGGAAATCTCCTACAAGCATTATGATGTATGCCAATGGAAACCCAAATACAATCATTAACACAATGCAATCATGGAATGAAGGCTATAATTATACCTATTTGAATGGTACAAAAATTGATTCAACGCTTAATCCTGCCACAGATTCTATTTTGTATGAAAAATACAGTTATGAAACCTATACTGAAAAAGTAAACCAAATTGAAATTGGGCGATTTATTACCCCTTATGGCATTAATTTGAGTTTGGGAAATGACGGTTTTACCTGGATTTATGATGTTACCGATTATGCAGGTTTATTGCATGACTATGTACGTATGTCTGCAGCTAATACACAAGAATTAGCCGACATTAAATTTGTGATGGTAGAAGGTACTCCTCCTCGTGAGGTGGTGCAAATCAATCACTTAGAAAATATGAAATCGTATAGTTACAGCAACATTGCGAATAACAATGCCTGGCAAGCAAAAACCTTAACAACTTCGCCTACTGCCGAGCAATTTAAATTGATTACGCGCATTACAGGACATGGACACGAAGGTATTTATGACGACAATTTGGGCTTGATTCACTGTTGCGAATGGGCGGATAAGGAACATTTTTTAACTTTTAATGGGGCACCTCAACCGCAAATTACGTGGGATTTGAAAGTAGGGGACAGATGTTCCATGAATCCTGTGGGGGGACAAGGTGGAAACTGGGCACCTGCAAGAGATGGAGGTTGGTGTCCAGCCGATCCTGTGCCTGATCATGAATTTGAGGTAACGCCTTTTGTGCAAAACAATCAAGTAACGATAGATTATGGTATTGAGCCAGTTCCTGCAAATAATATGGGGCAGGGGTCAGGTAATTATGTTACAACAATGCAATTGGTGGAATACAAAAATCCTAGCTTTCAATTAGATGCGGCAATGGATCAAATTTTAATGCCGAATAATTGGGATTATTTGAGGGGCGAAAATCCAATTTGTAATCAACCCAAAATTCGTATTAAAAATACAGGAACTACGCCGATTACAAGTGTCAACATCGAATATGGTATCAATGGGGGAGCTTCTTTTGCACATCAATGGACAGGAAATTTGGTGTTCTTGGAGTCAGCAACCTTAGAGTTACCATTTACCCCTGCGGATTGGGCAACTTCGGCTACGCAAAAGAAGTTTTGGGCGCATATTAAATTGGTAAATGGGCAAAATGACGCTTACCAAAACAATAACAATATGTACACAACGTACGATGTTCCCCCAACTTTGGGCAATAAGTTTTTGATGCAATTCCGTACCAATGCGATTCCCAATGACCTTACGTTGACCATTCAAGATGTGAATGGAACGGTTTTTAAATCTTACCAAAATCCGCCTATTAATACGCTCTATCAAGATACGATTGATTTGCCAGATGGTTGTTATCAGTTAAAATTAACGACTGTGGAGGGATTGGGCTTGAGTTATCCCTTGATTCCACAAGTGGGTGGAGGTTATTTGCGCTTGAAAAAATTGGGTTCAAATCAATTTTGGAAGATGTTCCCGTCTGATTTTGGCAAGCAAATCCTTTATAACTTTACGGCTTCTAGCACTTTGCCTATTACTGATGCGGAAGAATTAGCGCAAGTAGTTGCTTTGTATCCAAATCCTACACAAGGCTCTTTTGTGATGCAAGCAAATGCGAAATTCAGCCAATATGCCAAAATTGAAGTAACTGATATTACAGGCAGAATTATTTATGCCAATACAGAAAATCATACAGGTTACGAATGGTTACAAAGTGTTGATATTCAGAACGAAAGCGCAGGAATTTACTTTGTAAGAGTATATAATGGCTCGCAGGTTTATACGGCAAAATTAGTGAAGGAATAGAAGAACTATTCAATTTACTCCCTAGCGCAAGGTGTAAGCTTTGTGCTAGGGAATGAATATCTACACTCACACTTGATGTTTCTTGTTGGAAGAAATATTATCAATTTTCCAATGAATGATTTTGACAAATTCATGTTGTCGGGCGGGGCAGTTGGCTTTGGTGCAAATTTTACAACTAAAATCTAGGCAGCCGTCTGTATGTACAAACAATTCCACACTTTCCCCAAAATTCTCCTTGATAATTGCATCTAATTTGTCAATTTCTTGATGCGCCTCATGCACATTCAAATACCAAGGAACCGTAAGATGGCAATCTAAATGTAGGGTACTACCATATTTAATAATGCGCAAATTGTGTAAATCTACCCAATTTTCGTGGCGTGAGCTTTCCAACAAACGCACAACCTTCTCCAACAATTCATCATCTGCTTCGTCCATAATGCCCGCAATCGAACTGCGTAAAATTTTATAGCCCGAAACAATGATTATCAAAGCAAAAATTAACGCAACTAGGCTATCAATCCATGTATAGCGCGTAAAATACATGAGAATCAAGCCAATAATAATACCAATCGTGGCATAAGTATCAGATTGCAGATGCTTTCCTGTGGCAATCAGGGCAAGCGAATTATTTTTTTGCCCTTGTTTGATAGAATAACGCCCTACACCATAATTAATAAAGCCTGTCAATGCTACCAAATAAATCCCATAATCCAATTTTTCGAGCGTATGCGGATGTTGTAGATTGTTAATTGCCTCGTAAATAATCAAAAAACTAGATACAATCATTAACGTTCCCTCAATCGTAGCCGAAAGAAATTCCACTTTTCCATGCCCATACGGATGATTATTATCACGTGGCTGTGCCGAAAGATACAAACTATACAAACCCACAAATCCGCTAATGACATTTATTGTATATTCTAATGCATCTGTCAAAATAGCAATAGAACTGGTTAAATACCAAGCAATTACCTTTATTGCAAACAGCACAAGCACGACACCTGTCAACCGTTTTTGAATATTAAAATTTTCTAGTGCTGTTATCATTTCTCATAAAATAGGTCTTGTATAACTCATTCCCTTTGATAAAGTTAGTACAAAAAGATGCCCCTTGCAAATCCTTTGCAATTTCCTAACCTAATCTTTATTTTCAATGCTTGCAAATTCCCTCGTATTTAGTTTAATTTGCCAAATAATCAAAAACGCTGTTATTTTAAAATGATATTTTTTATGAATCAAAATTACTTATTTAAATGCTTGTTCTTTCTTCTGTGCTTTTCTCAAATGGCATCGGCGCAAAATCTGGTCTTTACAGAAATTATGTACAACGACCCGCGCCCGAACACAGATAAGTTAGAGTTTTTGGAAATCTATAACCATGATAATGTACCTGTAAATTTATTAGGTTATAGCCTCAATGGGGTAAATTTCACTTTTCCTGATACCCTTATTAACCCTGGACAATATTTTGTAGTTGCGGTAGATAAAGATACTTTTAATACCGTTTTTGGCTTTCAACCTTTCGAGTGGACGAGTGGCTCGTTACTGAATACGGGCGAAACGGTAAAACTTCTCAATGCTTCAGGCGGTTTAGTGGATTCTGTAAAATACAGTAATACAGGTGCTTGGAATACACAGGCAAATGGTTTTGGTCCTTCCCTTATTCTTTGCGATGTGAATGCTGATAACAACCTTGCTGCAAGCTGGGATACCTCAACTACTTTTGTAACCATCTATTATGGCAAAGGGTTAAAAGGTTCGCCTGGGGTAGGGGAGTCTTGTATCACAGATTTGCAAGCACCAATGGCTACTTATGCAAAAGCAACGTCTTATACCGAAATTAAAGTCGCCTTTGACGAAGCCGTTAGCAATGCAACTGCCACAAATATAAACAATTACACGCTTTCTTTGGGAATTACAAATATTAGCCAACCTTCCCCCGACACAGTCCTCCTTACCCTTACAAATCCTTTGGTATTGGGGCAATCTATGTACTTGACCATCAATAATGTGGCAGATTTGGCAGGAAATGTCATGGCGGCAGTCCAAACTTTTCAAGTAGGTTTAGGGGGAATTGGCGGAAATCTCGTCATCACAGAAATTATGTATAATGATGCAGGTGCAGGTAATGATCAATTAGAATTTATCGAAATTTATAACAACGAAAATGTTCCCCGCAATTTGATGGGCTATTCTTTTGTGGGGGTAAATTATGTTTTTCCTGATACAATTCTCACGGCTTATGGCGTTATTATTGTAGC
>JBJXHA010000262.1:0-3739 GCA_046160275.1 Bacteroidia bacterium
GGCACAAAAGCATCAATAATTTGCCCAATTAAATTAATGGTTTTTTGCTCGCCTTGTGAGAGGTGATGAAGAGACAGTTTTTTTCCTTCTTTCCAAAAAACAACCTGCAAATCGTTGATGCTTTCGCCAATTTCGGTGTCTATGATAATTCCAGAAAAACGCTTTATCGCTTCATCAACGGCTTGTTTAGGGCTGTAGTCAGTTTTGCGTTTTTTTGTGATGTAAATATCATATAGAGATAGTTCTTTGTACCAAATGCTGAATTTTTCGAATCCGTAAATAAAAGAATCTTCCGTTAGATTTTTTATGAAATCGGAATTAGCAATAGATAAATCTATTGTGGTAAAAAGATTCTTTTGATTTGAGGCATTCTTAATTTTTGTTTTGAACTCCTTCCACTCCAGTTCTTTGGACATAAACTGTAAATAAAGTAGGTCTTCGCCCCAGTTCAGTTCAAGAAATGATAATAAATTAGTATTTTCACCCGAAGACACATTTCGTTTTTGTGGCACTATTTGTTCACGAAAAAGAAAAAAAGACTTGTCATTTATTTTAGACCGTACTATCAAACAGTAAATAGCCTCCAAAATACTCGTTTTCCCGCTTCCATTTTCCCCAATAAAAACACAAACATTTTGCGTGGGGAAGTCCATGCTAAAATCTTCGAATCCTGCGAAATTCTTTAATTCAAGGTGTTCTATATGCATAATGATTATTTTTGATAGTAAATGAAGTACAAAGATACAGAATAATTGCGATAAAATAGGAGGAGTGTTTAGGCTTCTACCAAAAACCCTTCTTCTTTTAATGCTTGGTACAAACGGCACACAGGCAAGCCCATCACATTATAAAAGTCGCCTTCTAAGCGATGTATGCCTGTCATGCCTGCCCATTCTTGTACGCCGTAACTGCCTGCTTTGTCGAAAGGTTGATAGGTTGCGATGTAGTCGCGGATTTCTTCGGGCGTGAAAGCGCGAAAAAAGACTTTGGTGGTTTCTACAAAACTCGTCATTTTTCCTTGATGATATAAGCAAACAGCAGTCATAACTTCATGCAGAGTGCCTGACAAAGCCGTAAGCATGGCAAAAGCGTCTTCTGCATCTTTGGGTTTTCCCAAAATCGTATTTCCTTGCACCACAATCGTATCCGCGGTGATAATAAGCGAATGAGCCGCAAGGTCGGCAAAAGCAGCCGCTTTTTCGGTAGCAATTTGCTGCACGACTTCAGCAGGCGAGAGATTTTCCGCTACTGTTTCTTCCGTTGGGCGCACGATAATCTCGAACGGCAAGCGCAATTCAGCGAGCAATTGCTTTCTTCTCGGCGACTGTGAACCAAGAATCAAAGGCACTGTTGTTTTCTTCATCTTTTATAGAACCAAATAATAAGCCGCAAACAACTTTTGGATAAAAATAGGTGGATTTTTGAGGCATTTTACAACCTGATTGGCAAACTTCTACGATTTCTTGCATCGTTACTTCTTGGCAAATAAAGGTAAATGCACCGTCTCGCCCTGCTTCTGCAGCAGTTGAATAACTTTTTTCGTAGCGCAATTCCTCGCTTTGACTTTGTTGATGATAAGGAATATAAGCCGCTTTTTCAAAAAAGTAATAATGTAACACCGTATAACTCAACTGTTTCCAAACTTCTGGCATTTCCAAAGGAATGTTGGTTTGCAAACCCAAACGTATTTCAATCAAATATTCTTTTCGCTTATGAATTAAGCCAAAAGCGTATTTTTTGTTTTGCATGAGCATTGAAAGCGGCTGCGGATAATCACTCACATCGGTTACTTTCCAATACGGAAACATTCGAGATAAGACATCGGCAAGACTAATGTTTTCTTTGGGTTGCCAAATGCGATGTGTAGGCAAAATGCGCAAATCATCAGCGGCAAGGTTAGTGAGATACATCAAATGATAATTGATAAAGGAAGAATCCGCTAATCCATTCTCCATCAAATATTTATCTCTAAAAATGCGCGAACTTTCTAGGCGATGATGTCCATCTGCTAAATAAATTTGCTTATTTTTAAGCACCCGAATAAAAGCAAGAATATCTTTAGGATTTTGGATAATTGCCAATTTCGTAACGATTCCATGCACATCTTCGTATTGATACAAAGGCGTTTGCATATATTCGTCCATGATTTTTTCGAGTTGAAATTGCGTATCTTCATACAAACCATGTGTAGGAATAATATTTAACATGGTTTGTTCTAGCAAATGAATGCGACTTTCTACGGAATGTGTAATCGTATCTTCATGCAGCAAAATATCATTTTCGCACATTTCAATCATCGAAACAAAACCTTTTCGCGTATAAGATTGATTTTCAGTAGGTAACTGAAAAGTTTGGTAATACACATAAATGCTAGGGAGTGCTTCCTGCTTTATGATATTTTCATATTTCCACTCCTTTAATTTGCGTACCACCGACTCATGCGAGCGTGGCACCGACAAATGAATGGAATTATACTCTTTTTGATATAATTCTGCAAGTTGCTCTGTATCAACGACATCTAGTAAAGGAGAAAAAAGCGTTTCCGCCTTCCCTGCTTTTTCTTCGCGATAACGCCATGCACGAAAAGGTTTTATATTTGCCATGTTTAAACCTATGAAAGTCTGAAATACGATTAATTTTCCTTATCAACTAGCCCTTTTTCCTTCTTAAGTACTTTATCAAAAATATTAAGGTTTTTAAATCATTATAAATATCTGATAATCAACAATTTTAATCATTATCCATTATTAATTATCAATTACTTAAAACTCCCCCTTTACCAAATCATAAAAAGTTAAGCAACCTGTTAATTTTTTATCTGCATTTAAAACAGGTAAATAAGAAATCGGGAAATTGGTTCGTTTTATTTTATGCATCATTTCTCTAGTAGTTTCATTTTCAAGGAGATAGAAAGGATTTGTGTTCAGGATTTCATCAATAGGAATTTCAAAAACCTGTTGATTATATTTTAACAAAGCCTTTCGAATATCCGCATTTGTTACAATTCCTATCATTTTATCTTCTTTATCCACGATAACAGTCATACCGATTTTAAACTGTTCTATGTTTTTTAAGATTTCAATAAAATTGGCAGTTTCATGTAAAATGCTGGGCGTATCTTGCCTTTGTATCATAAATTCGCGCAATTCGATGTGCGAGTCGCTGCGGTTACTTCTCAATGCCAACATTGCCCTTGCAATCGAGTCATTTGCCACTAAAAAAGAGCCAGAAACAGAGGAATAAACACCCATATTTCGCAAAATAAAGGAAATTTCTCCATTTACGCCGCCATCAACGTGAACTTTTTTATGTGGATATTTTTTTTGAAAAGCGCGAATTTTAGCAAAGTTTTCTTTGTTAAAAGTACCACCACTTTTGCCGGGTGTTGTAGTCATAAATAACACAAAATCAACGACTTCGCTAAACTCATCAAATGCTTCAACTGCTGTATTTGACACCAAAGCCAAACCCAATTTCCCTGCAATTTCTGCTTGGCGAAAACCCTCAAAAGAAAAATTAGGGGGTAAATTTTCGTATTGAAAAGTGATGTATTCGACAGGTGTTTCTTTTAAATAAGGGTAAAAGTTTTCAGGTTTATCTGTAATAATGTGTAAATCAATGGGCGTATTGCTTATTTTTTTGATGGTTTTAATGTCTTCAAATACGCGCACTTCATCTAGGCAATCTATGTGAAAAAAATCAGAAGAACACTTATCTAATTCATAGACAAGTGTTTCTA
>JBJXHA010000263.1:0-4478 GCA_046160275.1 Bacteroidia bacterium
ACTTCATGCTCGGAGCGGCAAACCAAAATGTCAGGCTGAATCCCTGATGCAAGTAACTCTTTTACGGAGTGTTGCGTAGGTTTCGTTTTTAATTCTCCCGAAGAAGCCAAGTACGGCAACAAAGTAAGGTGAATAACAAGGCAATTTTCTGCGCCATAATCGTAGCGAAACTGGCGAAGAGCCTCAATATAAGGCAGCGATTCGATGTCGCCCACCGTTCCGCCTATTTCTGTAATAATCACGTGATATTCGCCTTGTTCATTTAACAAAGTGAACCTGCGTTTAATTTCATCAGTAATATGCGGAATTACTTGAACCGTTTTGCCCTTATATTCACCCATTCTTTCGCGGCGAATAACAGTTTCATAAATTCTACCTGTCGTAACGTTATTCGATTGAGAAGTAGGGACATTTAAAAAACGCTCATAATGCCCCAAGTCCAAATCCGTTTCCGCCCCATCGTAGGTAACATAGCACTCGCCATGCTCATACGGATTGAGCGTGCCGGGATCTATGTTAATGTAGGGGTCAAATTTTTGAATTGCGACCCGATACCCACGCGACTGTAAAAGTTTGGCTAAAGATGCGGCAAGGATTCCCTTACCTAAAGAGGAAGTAACACCACCTGTTACAAAAATGTATTTTGCTGTCTGACTCATTATGCGAAAAGTTTCGCAAAGGTACAACATCCAAAGGTTGAAAACAAAAAAAGAAGAGGGGTGGTTAGTCCCTCTTCACATTTAGGTTAGCGGTTTGAGTTTTTTGGCACAGAAATTGTAAATAAAAAGATAGGTTAGAGGTTATTTAGGTTGATGAACACAGGGAGGCATGAACTCATTCTTCCCTTGTTCATTTTTCTGATTGCAAACATAATAACTTAATTTGAAACTTGCAAATTTTTTTGCAGGGTTTTTTGCGTCTATAGTGCTAATTCATTGATTTACAATGCAATAAATTTTAAAATATTTTTTAAAATAATTATTTCTACTACTCCCCCTTACTTTTAATTTATAATTAGCTACAAATCAATCATTTATTTTCTTAATGAAAGCACTTGTTTTCGTAAAAAATCCAATACTTTGGTTTTACAATTATTTTTTGGCAGAAAAATTGCCGAATTGGACAGAAAAATGTACTCTTATACAAAATTGTATGCTAAGACATACAAAAAAATATACACTTATAACTCCCCCTGTTTTTAATAAAAATTCACACTTATTTTTTTAATTGTTCACAAATATATACAAAAGTGTATATTTTTGTAGAATAATGAACAAGCTTTGATTTCGGTTTATTGCATAAATTATGAAAAAATATCAAACAGTGTTAAGTATTGCAGGCTCGGATAGCGGTGGTGGCGCAGGAATTCAAGCAGATTTGAAGACTTTTTCAGCCTTGAACTGTTTCGGAATGACGGCAATTACTGTACTTACCGCGCAAAATACGCAAGGCGTTCAAGGGATTTCCCCTATTTCCCCCAATTTTATAGTGCAACAGCTTTCCGCAATTTTTGAAGACATTGAGGTAAATGCCATAAAAATTGGAATGTTGCATGACAGTGAGGTAATTCAAACTGTGACAAAACAATTACAAAAATATCAAGCAAAGCACATCGTTTTAGACCCTGTGATGGTGGCAACGAGTGGCGATAAACTACTTCAATCTTCTGCAATTAATGATTTGATTCACTTATTGTTTCCTTTAGCGGAAATTATTACCCCAAATATTCCCGAAGCCGAAGAATTATTGCAAGAAAAAATCAGTAATGTAATAGAAATGAAACAAGCTGTCGCCCAATTAGCAAAATGGGGTAGTAAAGCAGTATTGCTCAAAGGCGGGCATTTGCAGGGTAAAATTTGCACCGATGTGTTGTATCTTTCAGAAAATCAAGAAATTATCACCTTTGATTCCCCCAAAATTGCTACAAAAAATACACATGGAACAGGCTGTACGCTCTCTGCCGCTATTGCAGCAGAATTGGCAAAGGGAGAAAATGTAAAAAATGCCGTAAAAAACGCGCACACCTATTTATATAATGCCATTTTAGCAGGTAGCGAGTATCAGTTAGGGAAAGGAAATGGACCTGTTTGGCATTTTTGGGAAAAAAATTGATGATTGAATCTTAGAAGCTGTTTGAGTTAATAAAATTCACAAGCGTGGACGCTTGTGAATTTGCTTTTCAGCGGAGTGGCCGCGCATAAATTCTTCTGAATTAACCATTACCTCACCTTATTCTATGGTTTACAGACAAAAATAAATTCTTAACTTTGCATCTAATCTTCTCATTATTACACAAAAAAATGATAACCAAAATAGAAATTAACGGATTTAAGTCTTTCCATGAATTTACGATGGAATTTACCCCTTTTACAGTAATTGCAGGGGCAAATGCTTCTGGAAAAAGTAATTTATTTGATGCCTTAAAACTTATACAACGCCTTGCAGAAACCGATAATTTAAAAAAAGCCTTTAAAGAGCAACGTGGCGAGTTTATGGAGTTGTTTACGCAATATGAAAACAATCATTATGCTACAGAAATGACTTTTGCCGTGGAAATGCTTGTAAATAAGAAAGTAAAAGATGCTTGGGGAAATGAAGCTCCCCTAAAATATACACGGCTTCGTTATGAAATAACGATTGAGCGTTTTAAAAACACTTCTGATTTGGAGGATTTGAGGCTAAAAAATGAGTCTCTTATCAAATTGAACCATTCAGATGATGAATGGGTGAAAAATATATTACCAAAGGAAACCCTAAATGATTGGCGGCCACAAGTAACCGTAGGAAAAAGAGGGCTTCCTTACATTGAGATGGAAGAAAACCCGCCTGCAATTGTTGTTAGGCAAGATGGAACGCAAGGAAAAATGAGAAAATTTCCCTTAAACAACGCATCTCGTACCATTTTAAGCAGCTTTGATACGGTGGACTTTCCGCATGTATTGGCAGCAAAGGAAGAAATGAAAAGTTGGAAGTTTTTACAGCTCAATCCCGAAGATTTGCGCAGCCCTACGAAAAAAATAGAGGAAGATGAAGTATCAGAAAGTGGGAAATATTTGGCGGCAGCTTTGTATCGTATCAAAAAAGAAGATGATTATACCTTAAAAGAGATTTCTCGCAAACTACAAACATTTCTCCCTAATTTCACCGCAGTAGATGTAATAGATGACACTGAAAATCAGCAGTATGTGATTAAATTAACCGATGTTCATAAAAAAGAATATACCTCTCGCGTTTTATCCGAAGGAACGCTGCGAATCCTAGCACTTTGTATTTTGGAACATGATAGCAAACATTCAGGTTTGCTTTGTTTTGAAGAGCCCGAAAATGGAGTACACCCTGTTAGAATTAAAATGATGGCGGACCTGCTAAAAGATTTGAGCGTGGATTTTAAAGACCCAGAAATGCCGCTTCGCCAAGTCATTGTAAATACACATTCGCCTGTTTTGGTAGGAAATATGCACCAGTGGGAAACAGATAATCAGGTAAGTATTGGGCTTTCGAGGATGACAACTAAAATAACAACTATTGCTGATAAACGCATTGCTTTAGCAGTTACTACGCTCTCTATCTTGCCCACTACTAAAAAATTCAAAGCTGTGCAAGGAAAACTAGTATTTGATGGGGATAAAGAAAACTTAAGCCCTTCCGAGAAACTCACGATAAAAAGTATAAAAGAATATTTGGAAACAGCCTCTAATTTTTCATAAACTATGGTAAAACAAATATTTATAGGCTTATTTGTAGAAGGGACAACAGATAGCCGATTCTTAGAAGATATTGTTACGAGAACCGCAGAAAGTATTTCTTTTGAAGCGAAAGGCAATTTTCAACTTATTTTAGAGAACGTAAAAATCGAAAAAGGAGGTAAAAATTTCCTTGAACAAGTGTTAACTGCTGCCCAAAAAGGGCTAGAAGAATTTGGTATGATGATTTTGTGTGTTCATTCTGACGGGGATAGTAATGTGTATGAAAGTAGAATCAAACCTGCAAAAGAGGAGTTGGCTAAACAAGATGAACAAGAATATTGCAAAATCCTTGTAGCAATTGTTCCTGTCCAAGAAGTAGAAGCATGGATGTTAGCTGACATAGCGTTATTAAAGAAAAATATTGGAACGGACAAATCTGATACAGAATTAGGCTTGCATCGTCCGCCTGAAAGTGTAGCCAATCCCAAAGAGCTAATTAAAGAGGCGATTAGAATAGCAAGATTGGGCTTGACAAGAAAACGTAGAAATGAGTTGAAGATTTCAGATTTATATCTTCCGATTGGACAATCTATTGACTTAGAAAAATTAGAACAACTGCCTTCTTATTTAGTTTTCAAAGAAGATTTACGGGAGGCTTTTCGGCAATGGTAGTGGCATAAATGTAATGCTGTACGGGCTGCTTTAGCTGCCCGATAACTTGCAAAAACTTCGTTTTTGCGCTTTTGCGGCAGCTAAAGCAGCCGCTACAGGTTTTAGTTAGCATTACATTTG
>JBJXHA010000264.1:0-7420 GCA_046160275.1 Bacteroidia bacterium
AAGAGGTTGCACCTCCTATTGCTGCCCATGTGCCGGGTGCGCCTGCCACATCTGGCGCAGATTCCCATTGCAAAGTAATCCCAGAACCTGTAGTAGAACCAGCCAAGTTTGCCGTAAAGTTTGCACCCGAACAAGCGGTAGCAGGCGCACTTGCCGTCCCCGCAGTTGGTATACCTGAGCAACCCGCAGGTGGGTTATAAGTAATGCGGATATTAGGGCGATTTACCCCTCCGAAACTATTTGTTAAGCTAGCAGGAGCAGTAGTTCCATTTGACCCACCCAAAGCGGAATTAGCTGTTAAACCATTAGAGTGTTGCCAAGTAATAGCTGCAGTCAAAGCCATAGCGGGAGATCCGCCATCCCAGTCAGTCACAATTTCTAGCGTTCCTCCGCTGTAGGTAAATGAAGATACAGGAAATTCGACCCAGCCTGAAGCAGGGAAATTATTTGCGCCATTATCAAAAAATTTGGTCGAAACCAATGTGGCACCCGCAATTGCAGTAGTCCATGGCGATGGTGTTACCATACCCGCATTTGATAAACTTGTGTTATTCATATATACGTTTAAGGTACCTGTATTTGCGGTAACAACTCCAGTGCCGTTCTTGAACCATTCAACCTTAGTAATAGTTGAGCCAGAAGGGATACCAGCTGTCGTCATTTCTGTAGCGTTGTAGATATACCAATAACGGCTATACCTCAGAGGCGTAGCAGAAGTGAGTCGCGTAGGCCCATAAGTACTACTTAAAAGAGTACCAGTACCTATCACTGTCGTAGTTTGAGCAGATAAACTCCAAAAATGTAAAAGAGAACACACTAAAATCAGGCTCGTTCGCCATTTGGGAGGAGAAAGGAACCCCGCAATTGTGCTACGAAGGCTGTAACTTTTTCTCATAATAAAAAATTAAAATTTAGAAATATTGGAATTAGTAATTATATGCTATTTGTGTGCTATGTTTGGATAAGGAGACAAAGCAAGTGAATTTATGCAAAAGCTAAACCAATTACCCATTTTAACGGTATAAAACTACGACTTTTTTATGAATCACCAAAAAAAAGTAAAGCAAAAACAAAGTGGGTAAGATTTTTTTTTCGATTTTTTTCCTCAATAATTTTGAAATACATCCATAATTAATTGATTAATAATATTTTAATCAAATCTATCTTTCAAAAAAAAAATTGCTTTTTTTTGCCTTTTTTTGCTAATACTCAAACTAACATGGGTAAGATTTTTTTAAAATACCCCCCTTTTATGGGGAAATTGGCGTAGTTATTTTCATACAAGTTTGTTTAAATTATCAGACAATTGCCTTTAACGCTTTCTCTTGTAAAAAAGCTCACAAAGCAACGCATTTTTGTTCATGGATTTTTCATTCAAAATCACTTCATTTTTACTAAGTCTTATCTTTTGAGTTTTAAGTAAAGTTTTACCTCAAATTTATTTTCATTATCCAAAATATCTAAGGTGTAGTTATCCATTAATAAGAGCTCTAATCTTCTTTTAATGTTGTTTATTCCTATTCCAGAATATTTCTCCTTTTTGTTTTTCAACAAAGGCTTGTTGTTTTCTACATAAAAATACAACTCATTTGGCTCTACTTTTAGGAAGATATTTGCTATTAAATTTGTGGTATCTCCGTGCTTAAAACAATTCTCAATAAAAGGAATAAATAAAACAGGTGGTATTTTTATATTTTGAATATTTCCCTGAATTTGGAAATCTATTTTTGCATTTTTATTTAACCTTAGCTTTTCTAATTCAATATAATTCGCTAAAAATTTACACTCGCTGCTTAATTCGGTTAGCTCTTTTTTGCTACTTTCTAGCAAATAACGCATAATTTCGGACAGTTTTAAGACCACTTCGGGCGCGTTATCCGATTTTTCTAAGGTAAGTGCATACAAATTATTTAAGGTATTAAACAAAAAATGCGGGTTAATTTGCGATTTTAATAAATTCAATTCGGCTTGTAATTGTTTGGTTTGAGATTCATGCACATCTAATTGTTGCTGTATTCCATCACGATATAATTTTAAACCGCTTGTCATAATGACAAAAAAGCCCACAAAAGCGAAACTTTGGAAATAATTATTATAGGGTTGTTGAAATAATAAAGGCAACAAAAAATGAATCAAAGACGAAGCGGAGGAAATTACGGTAAGCGTAGAAAGTGTATAAAGTAAAAATTGCCCTTGATACAAAATACGCGGAATCAAGATGAACAAATTGGTATAAACAGGAATCATCAAGCCAATCCATAAAAACAGCAGCAACGAAACCTCATGCCAACCAATTTGGCGGTTTACCCCCGAAAAAGACGAAGTGAAAAACAACAGCAAAAAAAACAGCCAAAAAAGTACGTGATAAGTGAAGCGATGAAAAAAGATTTTGGGGATATAATGTATCATTTTTCGGCGTTTTTAAGAAATAAGATGCGATATTAGAAAAAAGTAACATTTTTTTCACTAAAAGTGAAGTTTTTTCTTCAAATTTGTGTCTGAATTAGCAAAATTGAAGTTTGAACTGCTTTTGCTTTTCAACATCACAAAAAATATATCAAAATCTTATGAAATTAGCAGTTGTAGGCGCAACAGGCTTGGTCGGAAATGAAATTCTGACCGTTTTGGAGGAGATAAATTTCCCTGTAACGGAATTATTGTTGGTCGCTTCCGAAAGATCGGTAGGCAAATTAATCTCCTTTCGTGGAAAGGAACACGCTGTCGTGAGTATGCAAACCGCAATCGAAGCACGACCTGACATCGCTATCTTTTCGGCAGGCGGAAGCACGAGCAAAGCATTTGCCCCGCAATTTGCCGCAGTAGGTACGACTGTCATTGACAATTCTTCGGCTTGGCGTATGGACAAAGACGTTCCTTTAGTTGTGCCTGATATCAACTTGAACACCATAGGAAACAGCAAAATTATCGCAAATCCTAACTGCTCCACCATTCAAATGGTGATGGTACTCGCACCTTTGCACAAAAAATACCGCATCAAACGCATGGTTGTTACGACCTTTCAAAGTGTGAGTGGTACGGGCAAAGCTGCGGTTGATCAACTTCTTGCTGAGCGTGCTAAAACAGAGGTAACAGCCGTTTATGCTCACCCGATTGACCTAAACTGTATTCCTCAATGTGATGTATTTTTGGAAAATGATTATACCCGCGAGGAGATGAAAGTAGTGAATGAAACACGCAAAATTTTGGGTGATGAAGGTATTCAAATTACTGCAACTTGTGTGCGCGTGCCTGTATTGCGTGGTCATTCAGAGGCGGTGAACCTTGAATTTTCGCAGGATTTTGACCTCGAAGAACTGAAAAATATCTTAAAAAATACACCCAATTTGGTATTAATGGAGGATAACCTTAATGCAGGCTACCCTACTCCGCAGCAATGTGCGGGTACAAATGAGGTGCTTGTCGGAAGAATTCGTAGAGATGAATCGCAAGCTAATTCCTTGAATTTGTGGATTGTAGCAGATAATCTTCGAATTGGTGCAGCCACAAATGCGGTGAGAATTGCCGAGCGTTTGTGCCAAACAACTGTTCACGTTTAATTATTCCCTCAAAAAATGACCTTACTCAACACAGGATATGAAGTATTATTGGGCGCATTGATTGCCAATGTAGGGGCGCAAGTTGCCAAAACCTTTGTCAATGCCATTAAACTTCGCAAATGGGACAGTTCGATGCTGCTCTCTACGGGCGGTATGCCTTCTAGTCATAGCGCGACTGTTACCGCCCTTGCTACGGCATTAGGAATCATAGATGGCTGGCATTCAACGACATTTGCCATTGGGCTGTGGTTAGCATTGATTGTGATGTATGACGCGCAAGGGGTGCGTTTAGCGGCAAGTGTGCAAGCTACCATTCTTAATCAAATCCTAAAAGAATTGTTTTCCTTGCATCCTACCTTAAAAGGGAAAAAGTTGAAAGAATTGTTGGGTCATACGCCTATGCAGGTGGTTATGGGGGCATTGTTGGGGATTGGGATTGCATTTGCCTTTCATCATTATTTGGAAATCAAGGGTTTGTAAACCATAAATACAGAAAAATACTATTGGGATAATTTGCAGATCATTTTAGCAATTTTGCAGCATATCGTAAATGTTCAAAGCATTTCGGCTTAAAAAGAGAAGGAATTTTCGCTTGCAAATGACCTGTTTTTTGTATATTTTCTTCCGTTCAAAATTGTTTCCACACAAAGAAAATTGTATCTTTGCGCCTCTTTTCTGTCGAAATGAGCCTGCCAAAAGTCATAATTGCGTGCCAATTAAATGCTCAGCAGTGATTATTTTATGATAAAATAAATTCGTAAAACACTGATAAACAAAATACTATCTTTGTTTCACAATTCTCAACTATCAATTATCAATTCCTTATGGGACGTATATTTGAAAAAAGAAAGCACAAGATGTTTGCGCGTTATGACCGTCTAGCAAAGACGTTCACTCGCTATGGAAAAGAGATTGCGATTGCCGTAAAACAGGGCGGTGCCGAACCTGACCAAAATCCGCGTTTGCGGGCAGTAATCCAAAATGCGAAAGGCGTAAATATGCCCAAAGAACGTATTGATGCCGCTATCAAACGGGCTTCTTCCAAAGACAGTAAAGAAAATTACGAAGAGCTTGTGTATGAAGGTTATGGGCCAAGCGGTGTGGCAATTTTGATTGAAACCGCTACCGATAACCACACAAGAACCGTAGCAAACGTTAGAATGTACTTCAATCGTAGTGGTGGCTCTTTGGGTAAAACGGGTTCTTTGGATTTTATTTTTACCAGAAAAGGCGTTTTTACTATAAATGTTGAGCAAGGCGTTGATGTTGAAGAACTTGAATTAGAACTCATTGATTTTGGACTAGAAGAAATCGAAGTAGAAGGAAATGAGGCAATTTTAGTAACTTCTTTTGAAGATTTTGCCAAAATGCAAAAAGCTTTAGAAGAGAAAAAAATCAATGTTGTCAACGGAGAATTACAACGCATTCCTAACCCTGATAGCATGAAAGAACTTTCAGGTGAAGCGATTGATGCCATTCATGAACTTGTAGAGAAAATCGAGCAAGATGACGATGTGCAGGCAGTTTATCATAACATGAAAGAAATCTAAGCAGGTGATAGGTAATAAATGACAGGTGATGATTTTATTCATAAGACATTTTACCTTGGTGTAAACGCGTAAGTTCACCTCAAATCCCTACCTATTAGCTATAAACAATCCATTATTTACTATTTTTTTATGTCTATATCAAAACAAACTTGGCAACAGCTCTTTTCGTTAGCCATTCAACTCAAACAACTTGCTCCTTGGCAATGGATGTTTGATTCCGATTTTTTTGGAATAAAGCACCCTAAAACAGGGGTAATTTACTATTGTACCATCATGGGACAAGGGGAAGAAGTCTTTGGGGTAGGTTTTTATGAAGGAACTGCGGGGCTTGACAGCTTATTAGAGTTGGCAAATGGGGAAGAAATTGACCCGTTTGATACCATGCTTACCCAAAAATGCATGATGCTCAACTTTGAAAATCAAGAGGAACTCATGGAAAATGAAGCTACTTTTATGAAACAAATGCAGTTTTCATTTAAAGGGAAATTTTCAAATCCTACTTTTAGGGATTATAGCCCTGGTTTCTTTCCTTGGATGATTGAAACAGAGGAACAAGCGCAAACTTTCCTTGAATTTCTTCCGCAAGTAGTTCAAGTTGCAGAAAGAGTGCAAGATAATCCGAATTGCCTATCAAAAGAGGGCGATGAAGAAGGTACTTTTTATTTGGTAAGAGTAAAAAATGGCAATGGTTGGGTAGATGAATGGATTGAGCCTGTTGATGATGAAAGCATTGAAAATGAAGAACTTGTACTAGAAGCAAATGAGGTTTATTTGCGTTCTAATCTAAGCCGTTTGCCTAAAAAAGAAGATAAAACTTGGTTGTTGGATTTTGGTTTGCATGATGAACCTGTGCAGGACAAAGAAGGACAACGCCCTTATTTTCCGTATATGTTGCTAATTGTAGATACAGAAACCAACATGATTGCAGGGAATGATGTATTTATGCATAGCGATGTTACAAGTAAATTCCAACAAGCACTTGTAAAAATTTGCAGAGATAATGGCTATATTCCACATAAAATCGTGGTAGGAAGCGATGAAACTGCCGACACATTAGAAAGCATTTTTGATTTCATGGAAGTTGAAGTAGCGATTGATGACCAACTTGATGAGTGGTTTGATGAGCTAAAAGCGGATGTGTTTGGGGAAGGAGAATAGGCTTATAGGGTTCGGAACTTTTAAAAAGTTCCGAACCCTATAAACACGAAAACAAGTGCTTTATCTGTATGCTTCACGATTTATTATTAACTACTTATGATAACATCACTCTCACAACTTGACCTAAACGGCACTTATTCTTACGCCGATTACCTGACTTGGAGATTGCAAGAAAGGGTGGAACTTTGGTTGGGTAAAATTGCTAAAATGTCCCCTGCCCCTTCGGTAAAGCATCAAAGAATTGCCAGAAAATTGGTGAGTCCTCTTATTCGTTATTTTGACAAACACACCTGCCAAGTATTTTTTGCTCCTTTTGACGTTCGCTTATATGACCGAAAAAAATCAGAAAAGCAAAATAAAGAAGTGTTTAGCGTAGTGCAACCCGACATTTGTATTATATGCAATCCCGATTTGCTTGATGAACAAGGCTGTAATGGTGCACCTGATTTTGTCATTGAAATCCTTTCTTTAGGAAATACAAAAGCAGACACAAAAATCAAATTCCATTTATATGCAGAAGCAGGAGTAAAAGAATATTGGATTGTTTCACCTCATGACGAAAATGTATTACAATTCGTTCTAAATGAGGAGAATAAATATCAACTCTTACAACTCCACACAGACGAAGATACAATTATCCCCTATCTTTTTCCAGAAATCGCCATTGATTTACAAGAAATATTTCAACAGTGAATAGTTAGTACACTGTAAATTAAGTTTTTTCGCATTTTGCTCTAGTTGTCATGCTGTAAGCATCTTATCACGCAATGTGTTCAAGCTAGATTTGATAAGATATTTACAATATGACCAGACCACAAAACATTAGAAATTTTTATTTACAGTGTAGTTAGCAATTATCAGTAAACATTTCTAAGTTAATTTCTTCCATTTACGTATGAATATTTTACCTTTACATAGCAAACAATGTTCGCACTGCCAAGCCTATTACAGCGAAACAGAAACCTACTGCCACAACTGTGGCTTTTCTGCTGCTTCGATTGAATTGGCAAATCGACATTTTCCCAACTATTATAGAGATAAAAACAGTTTACTTATTTCAGATTTGGAAGAAATGAGTATTTTGGACAAAAACGGTTTTGAAATAGCACTAAATGAACGATTAACTCAAATCAATAAATGGGACTATTTAAAGAC
>JBJXHA010000265.1:0-7439 GCA_046160275.1 Bacteroidia bacterium
TTAGGTGAACTTTGTATATGTCTGTATAATTGTAGGTTTCCTTATAATCTATCCTTCGCAAGTCTTTCGTCATTTGCTTCGCCCAAAATGTTTGCGCCGCTAAGGGATTGAAATGAAAGTGAAACACAACTTTATCTTCGTGAAAAGTGCAAGTAGAAGTATTGCAGGCATTATCCACCTGCTCTATGAGTTCTTGTAGGTAACTTCCAATTACCCTAGCAAAGACTAAAGTAGAGAAAAGGAGCATTGGGATAAGATACGCGTCAAGACCAAACATTACGACACAAAGCACCAATATAATAATCTCTAAAACAGTAATTACTTGCCAAAGCAACATAGTTGCCTTACTTCTCATTTCCACATAATTTGCAGTATCTAGCAATTTGAAAGAAATAGGTGTGTTGAAAGTTTTCATTTTTAACGTATTTTTGTAAAAAAGGATAAAACGAAACTTAGAAAAAAAGGTTCGTGGCGCGAAATACAAATGAGAATTTCATTAGATTTCAAACCTTTTACCCTTCTTTTTTGTTTCTCCCACAACGTTGTTTTTACCTGATTTAACAAAATGGATACACTTTTTATCGCGCTGAAACATTCGCACAATCTTCTTCGCTGGTTCGTATTATTAACGGCTGTTTATGCAGTTGTGCGTCATGCCTTGGGCTTTTTTGGCAAAAAGGCATATACTACAGATGATGGCAAATCTAGCCTATTTTATATGATTGCCTGTGATGTGCAATTATTAGTTGCTTTGGCGTTATATGTAGTTCGCCCTCAATTTTCTATGCTTTTTACAGATACCAAAATGGTGATGCAAGATGCGAACTTGCGTTTTTTTGCTGTAGAACATAATTTCATACTGATTATTGCCATCGCTTTGGTACACATTGGACATTCGCGCATGAAAAAAATGGGCGATGATAATAGCCGTTTTAAAACGGGTTTTATTTTCTTCGCGCTTTCTTTGGCAATTATTCTATATGGTATTCCTTGGGATAAAGCATTAATGCCTGGAATGTAATTGACGTTTTTTATACCTTCAACTTCACTTTGCACATTTTTAGGATAATG
The DNA here is from genome assembly GCA_046160275.1 of Bacteroidia bacterium. Taxonomy (GTDB): domain Bacteria; phylum Bacteroidota; class Bacteroidia; order J057; family J057; genus JBJXHA01. The sequence continues at coordinate 1,072 of JBJXHA010000265.1, forward strand.
TGCAAAGTGAAGTTGTAAAATATCATTTTAAATAAAAGCAAAAACTAATTCATGAAAAAGCATCTATTTATTTTACTTTCGTTATTATCCATATTTTTTCTAGTTTCCTGCGAAAAAGAAATTACCGTAAACTTGCCTAACGGAGAGCAGAACATTGTAGTGGAAGGGTATATCGAAAGTGATACAATTCCTTATGTATTACTGACTTATGATATTGCTTATTTTGATAAATTAAGCCTGAATCAGTTGTCGAATTTGTTTGTCAAAGATGCAAAAGTTTGGATTATTGACGAAACAACCAAAGATTCGATTGACATGATGGAGTTTAAAATTAAACTTCCTTCAGGAGAAAAAGATAGCGTTGAGGCTTCGATTTACATTCCGAATTTCTTTAGTCCTACGATTGTAAACGCTATCGGAAAGGCAGAACATACCTATACTTTGCACGTAAAAAGTGGTGACAAAAAGGTGACAGCAACGACTACTATCCCCAAAATTGTGCCTATTGATTCTGCCTATTTTACCTTAGTGGATAGTACTACTACACCTTTTTTGCCTGACTGCTATGATAAATTGCAAGGGCGTTTGTATCGTTTAGAAGGAGACTTTGCCGATCCTGCGGGCGTAAATAATTACTATCGTTACTTTACTTCGGTAGATAATGGTCAAAGTTATCAAGCAAATGATAATTCTGTTTTTTCGCCAACTTTTTTTAATGGGCAGCAAATTCAAGGTATATGGTTTCAACTTGGACGTGAGGCTGATGACTCGGCTCGTTGCGGCAGATTTGTGAGAATTGATACTTTAGTTTCCAAAGACCCTGTTACAGGTGTGCCAGATACGGTTATTCGAGATAAAATTAGCTTGAAATTTTGCTCGATTGACAAAGCGCAATACGATTTTTGGGAAACTTTCGGCAACAATATTTCGGGTAACGGGCCTTTTTCGCCTCCTATTTCTGTAAAAAGCAATGTAAAAGGCGGCTTAGGTTTGTGGGCAGGGCAAGCAGCTTATCATATTCGAAATTTGCAAATCCCTAGGTAGCCATACTCCTACACTTCCCCCACAAAATCATCAACCTCGCCTGAATATACAATCAAATAGGCTTTTAAGTCTGCAAGATCTTGGAAATAAGGCGTTTGTTTATAGGTTAATAATTGATTTTTTGCGTTTGTCAAAAAAACTTCATAGTTCGCTTCGCTCATTGTTTTTCTTTCTGTTTTTGAAATGTACTTAAATTCAAAGATAAATTGAAAGGGAACATCGGTGAAACGAACTGTTTTTTCCCAAAAAATATCTACAAAGCCGCGATTAGTTTCGTATTCTGAATGAAAAAAGAGGGCATCAGAAGAGGACAAAATTGTGGCAAAAATCATTTTCAGATGCTTTTCATCAAATTGAATCGAATCGCGATTAGACAATCTTTTGAGTAAATCATTGACAACTTTGATGAGCGGTTTGATATTATTGTCAAAAAGCAAGTCATCTAAAGCAAATTCATAGCCCAAAGCATCACCTGTAATTTGGGCTTTTTCCATCAAGGTTTGACGGAAATAATCAAAATACAAACGTTTTATCACATAATTGGGAATTTTGAAATTGATTTTTGAGCCTTTCAACCCTCGAATTGTAATCAATCCATTATAATAAATCAAGCTCATAAAATCCCTTCTGTCGAAGTTTTTTTCGAACGTAAACTGCTCTGTCAAATCAGAATAAACATTATTTTCGCGCAACAAATCATCTAAAATCACGATATTTTCCGATTCTCTACCGCCAATTCTAAACTGCTTTCTTATTTTGGAATAATCACTCATGATGTTGATGTCCAACATATTACGCGGATATTTTCCATTTTCTGCATAATTGTAGGCAAAATACAAAACCATATCCGAATTGTACATCATTGTATTTGCCTCTGTCGAGAACAAGTACCCATCATACCACAATTTCAAATCCTTCATCACTCTTGGCAGTTTTTCCTCCGTAACGCCCACTCCCAACAAAATTTCCGCTACCTCATCCTTCTTAAATCCCATCATTTCATTGAGGGAAGCATTCGTGCTTTTGTGCTTCAAAATGTTGAAACCACTCGTCAAACCATCTAAGGTAACAGGCGAAACCCCTGTGATAAAAATTCTATCCACAATTCCTTCGCTTGTCGCAATTTTTAAGGTTTCATAGAATTTTCGTACCCAACCATTTTTGCTCACCGCATTTTTGAATGCGTCTAAATCAAAAGACAATAACTCATTTGTAAAATGGTCATATTCATCTATTAATACATAAACAGGAGGTGCATTTTTTTCTTTTTTGAGTGCCCCAAAGAGTTGTTTTAGAATAAGATAGGCTTGCTTAGGCTTCAAAATTTTCTCTACTTTTTCTTTGTCCCATTCAGGAAAATACCAAGCAATAAAAACGTCTATACTCAAATAGACAGAAGTAAGAAAGCCCTCTTGCGAATCTTTTACGGTTTCTGTTAAAATACCACTAAAATCAAATTTTAAAATGGCATAAGTGTTTTTTAATGAGGTTGGATTTTTACCGATATAATATTTTTGAAAGATAGAAGTAAACTTTTCTTTGTAATATAAGTCGTAATAATAGGATAACACACTCACAAACAAGCTTTTACCAAACCTGCGTGGGCGAAGAAAAATGATAAGTTTGTCTCCTAATTTTTCAAGCGTTTCAATATAATGGGTTTTATCTACGTAATGAAAATCTTCACGAACAAGCACCTCAAAATTAGAGATACCATAAGGAATTTTGATTTGTGTCATTTTTGTGCTATTTTTTACAAAAGTACATAAGTTTTTATAAGAATACCAACATTTCAAGCCAATTCTAAACGGTAATTTCCTAGTATTTCTTATCGAAACGGCTGATAATGTGCATGATTTGCCCATGCAAGTAGTTCTTTATCACCGCTAGAATCGCCATAAGCGAAGATTTCGTAAGTGTTTTTAGGGTTCAACAAAGTTTTTAAACGATTCACTTTTTCTTGTCCATGACAATTTTCGTCCGCTATTTTTCCTGTAAAAACATCGTTTTCTATTTCAGGTAAAGTTGCAACTAATTCAAAACCATTACTTTCCGCCCAACTTTTCAACCAAAAAGTCAAAGAAGCAGATACCAAATAGCAGCGATGCCCTTCTGCATGATGCCAAGCAATTTTTTCCATTGCCAATGGTCGTATGAGAGAAGGAAGCACTTGTTTATCAAATGCTTGCCCTTTTGCATAGAGTTCGGTAGCCGTCATTCCTCCTAAAAAATAAGTGAGTAACTTTTCTTTTGCTTGTCGGTTGCTATAAATTTTTAATGCGTACAAAGCAAAAACGGGCGATAAAGCGATCATTCCTAGCCAAAAATTCGTTTTTCCTTTCACAAATTTTAAGAAAGAAAACATGGTATCTTTGATTGTAATTGTGCCATCAAAATCAAATGCAGCAATTTTTATTGTGTTCATCTATTTTTTCGGAAATGGATTAGTCAAACTATTAAGCGAACCGAGCAAATAAGGCTTTCCATTTATCAAAGAAAGAAAGCATTTTGCGCGAAAAACTTGGTTATTTTTCAAGGGAAGATTGCCCCCATAATTCTGCACAGAGTAGTTTTCGGCAACGTGAATTGCTTGTTGAAAATGATGGATGCTTTCCGTAATCAAACCATTTGCCAAACAAGCCTCGCCCATACTATCAAATACATTTGCCCGCAAAGGATACCATTCTGCATTGAGTTTTAGCACATAATAACCCGCTTTTAAGCGAGCATAGCGCATCAAATCATAGCCATCGCTATTCACAGAGCCTTCTTTCAAATCATAACGCTCAGAACGCTCGGCGGCAGTCATTTTTTTGTATTTTTCATATGCTCGTAATAATTCACCCTCATCTGCACCACTAAAATCTTGGTAAATGGGTTCGGCTTCTGAAATCGAGGCAATAAATTCAATGTTTTTAGGATTTTCGGATTCAAAATCTATGGCTTTGTAATAAGCATCTTGAATAAAAGCATTTTCAATGGCATCTTTACTCCCTAAATTCCCTTCTTGATATTGAACATGAAAAGGCTTAAAATCAGCAGGTTGAGGGCAAAAATAGAGAACAAGATAACGCAATTGCTGGTAATTTTTACCCGTTTCCGTTGCCCATTTTCCAGTTTCCTCCCATTCCCAATACAAGGTATAAGCCTCATTTGTTGTAATCACTCGCCCCAAATCAAGGGAAAGGCTATGCACTTTTCCTACATAACTATTGAGAATTGTCAAAACATTGGATTGATAATTTTGGGGCTTTTGCCAAATGTTCAGGCTATCTTTATAAGGAAAGGCAGGTAAATAGGGTTGAAACCGATGCGGCGTTTGAAAAGAAATAACGACATATTGCAGTTTCGTTCCCAGAGAATCAAAACGAAAACCAATGCCCAAACTATCATACAAGTAGGACTTTCCATATTTACCAAAATCAAAAACGTGGTATTTTTTCCCAAATTTGCTTTCAATGTCTTGTGGTGTATAAAATTCCGCAATAAAGCGCTCTCCTATTGTCATAGAAGCATCATGTACCTCAATTTTAGGCTGAGATTGGGCAAGAGCAAAGAGAAAATGTAAAAGTAAGAAATTGAAAATCAGGCTTTTTTGCATATTTTTTCGTAAAAAAGAGGAAGCACAAACGGATTTCATTTACCGATTGAACTTCTTTTGCAAAAATACAAATTCTAGCGGTTCTTTTGAAAAAGAACCGCTAGAAATCAAAACAAAACTTATCTCCCTGCTGCGCTTACCAAATCTTTTAAGCTGCCGTTCAACTCTCCTGCTTCCAATAATTCTTCCAAATTTAAGTGCAGACGATACTGCCAATAATGCTTGGGATTAGCAGGAACGTTAATTTGCTCCTCTTTGGGATTGCTGCGGCGAAGGTTTGCATCAAGCGCGAGCAAATCTTGTAAGGGAAAAACCGCCCACATTGCAGGACTATATAAATGTTGCTCAATGATTTGCTTACAAATCCAAGGCTCGCAGAAAAATGGCGCGTAACCCTGATTGTGGAGAATTTGGTTGAAAAAACGCTGCGTCCCAGCCGCATCTTCTTCCCACCAACCACGAATCGTGGACATATCGTGGCTTGAAGGCGAAACAACAGACAACATCGGTGCATTGTCGGGGTGTCCAAACTCCCCATCTCCTTTGGGCATTCGCTGAATTTCCAAACTCAAAATGTTCAACTCTTTCATTACAGCTGGCACAGTCGCGGGAATCATGCCCAAATCCTCTCCACAAATCAACATATTCGTAGCATTGACAAGATTCGGCAATTTTTTCATTGCTTGTGCCTGCCAAAATTCATTGTGGCGATAATAAAAATAATCGTAGTATAAATTTTCAACTTTTTGGCGTGTGTCGGTATCTAATTCTTGAAAAGAACGGCTGCTTTGAATCGAAATGCGTGGGTGAAATCCGCCTTGACTATCAATAAATAAGACCTCATTTATGAGTTGGAAAATTCCCTTTTGGATAAAAGCGCGTTCCTCATCATTTGCTACTGCTTTTTTCAAGAATGCTTCCGCCTCTCTTTGCGTATTGACTTGGAATTTAAGCGAATACACACCATTTCCCCAATCGTCTAACAAATTATCTTTTACCCAATTTGTTTTTTCTGCAAAGATTTCCCCTAAAAAGTGCGCACGAATATAGGGTTTTACCAAGCGATTGTATTCCAAATAAATGCCTTTTTCATGAAGTTCTTTCACGGTAATCGGCAAAGCAGGGCGAAAAACACCCAATAAACCTTCAATTTGTTCGTAAGGAATCTCCCAAATTCTGAAAAATCCTAAAATATGGTCAATGCGCAAGGCATCGAAATAAGTGGCGAGTTTTTCAAAGCGTTTTTTCCACCATTGATAGCCGTCTTTTGCCATTTCTTCCCAATTATAAGTCGGGAAACCCCAATTTTGCCCCGTAACAGCAAAAGCATCAGGAGGCGCACCTGCTTGACCAATCATGTTATACAAATGCGGATTTATCCAAGCATCGCAACTGTAACGATAAACTCCAATGGGCAAATCGCCTTTTAAAATCAAACCATTTTGACGTGCATATTCGGTAGCAGCCAACAACTGCAAATGCGCATGATATTGTATAAAATAATGAATTTCAACGTGTTGATAATGTTCATCGCTTTCATCACAAATTTCCAAAATGTCTTCCCAACTTACCGTTTGATATAATTTCCATTGGGAAAAATCAGGTGTATTATACAAATCGCGCAAATGAGAAAAGGCAGCGTAGGGTTTTAACCATTCGCTATTGTCCTCGATAAACTGATGAAATTCCTTATTATCAGCTAATTGGCTTTTTTGCTGGTCAT
>JBJXHA010000266.1:0-32065 GCA_046160275.1 Bacteroidia bacterium
GGTGTATTCAAGGTAAATACTTGACCTAGCTTTTTATTTTCTGTAGCTGCAGCACCAATTCCTAAGCCACTCACTTGTACCCCAAAACTTGCATAATCTCTTGCAAAAGTAGAGTCAGATACTACAAAAATAGCATAATTAGTGTCATTTGCGGGTCAATTATCATTTGCCGCGTCAGAAACTGCCGTAGCAATATAAGTGTCTTTGGTAGCCGCAGTAAAAGGACCTACTTGATAGGGGCTTGAAGTACCTTGTGCAAGTGAAGCCACGTTTGGCGCGTTAAAAGTACCTACTGTACCTGTACCATCTTCAACTGTTACTTGTGTAGTTACAGTTGTTGCTGTAGCAGTACCTACATTTCTTGCTTTACCACCCAAATTAATTGCTCCATTTTGAGAAAATGGCCAAAAAGTTAATCCATTTGAAGGATCAATACTATCAGCAGCCACATCAGCAATCGAAGTTTGAACGAAATTCAACTCATAACCAATTACTTTTACCCCTTGGTCAAGCGCGATTAAAGAGCGTTGAGGTAAACCAGGAAGTTGCGCGATAGTGATACCGCCTGCAAGTCCTGTTGTGCTACCCAAATCTGCGTTTACATTTCTTGATACATTTGTGAATGTACCTCCTGGCATTTGAAGTTGTGCAATTGTAGCTTGGGTCGTAGCACCTGTTGGGCTAGTTTGCACGAACATCCACAAATAAGGGCCACCTGTGCTAGTTGCGTCATAAACGCCACCATACATTCCCCCTAAGCCATGCGTAGCAGCAGGAATAGAAGTCGCAACAGTAGCAGTGCCACCTACAGCAGGGTTATTAATTTTGAACAAACTTGTACCAAAATTTCCACACCAAAAACTACCAGCTCCATCATAAGTAATCCAACGAACATTACCCACAGTAGCAGGAACAGTGAAGTTTCCTAACAGAGTCTTCGAGGTTGGGTTAATCTTATAAATCGTAGTACTGTTGTTTGCGGCATAAATACTCGTACCATCTGAGGTAAATGCACGAATTCCCGAATTTGCAGCAGTAGGCATACCTGGAATTGAAAAAACTCCGGTGAAAGCACCAGCAGCACTAAAGGAAAGTAAGGTGTCAGGATCAGCCCAACGAGAAACCCAAAATTCTGTACCTGTCCAAACAATACCTGCTGTACCTGGAATACCTGAAAGAGAATCCACGTTACGAGTGAACTGAATGTCCCACATTGCCATCGGGCTAAGGGTACCACTTCCGCCACTTTGTTGTACCATTTGTTGATTCAAGCGTGCTGAAGTTTGTTGAATTTGTTGCTGTAAACTTAGGTTAACCGCTTGTTTTTCTGCACGTTCTGCATAGGAAGGTGCCTGCAAGTTGCGGCTCAACTCCTTTGGTGCCTTTTGGGGGATAGGTGTGCGTTTTGCACTTTGCGCGAAGCCTTGTGTAGTAGAAAAGAGCATAGAACCTACTAGCGAAAAGCTCATGGCGAGAAATGAAATTGAAAAAATCTTCATGAAAAAACTATTAATAGGTGAAAAGAAAATATTAAAATTACCTAACGGGGCGTAATATAGGAAAAATTTTAAAAACTACAATCATTATTTTTAGCCCAATCATAAAAATCAATGGAATGGATTGCCCTCAAATAAAATGTATTTAGTAAATATCTACAATAGATTAAAAATCAATAGCTTAATTTTACTTCTTTTCTTTGATTAAATTGATGAAATTTTCAAAAAAAATATTACTTTAAATTTCTTCTAAAACCCTTCAATTTCAGGCTGACGGTATTTCCACAATTTTTGCAGCACTTTCAATTCGTAGGGATAGGAGAAAATATCGTTTTTATAACGCAAAGTACTCATGGCACGTATCATTTTGCGTTGAAAAGCACTTAGGCGAATGTCGGAAACGGTGGGATAATAGCCGTTTAAAACGGTTTCAAAATGCTTAATTTTGTCCACCATATAAGGTTTGAGCCAAGGAGTAAGGGGATTTTTACGCAAGTCAAAATTTTCCCACTTTGGGTCGAGCCAATCTGCAAGCGTTTGTGGAAAGAGAAACCCTGAATCTTTCACGGCTTCATACAATTCAGAGCCTTCTGTTGGGACAGGGCTATACAAATAAATGATGATTTCCGTAGCGGGATTTGCCAATTTCACTTGTTTAATAAAGGCAATATCCGCGTTAATTTGCACCATTACTTGCTCCTCTGTTTCGGCAGGCAAGCCCAAAACAAACGAATATTCGGGAATAATGTCAAACTTTTTCAACCTTTCGGCAAATGAAAGAATTTGCGCACCCGTTTGTGTACCGCCTTTGTCCATTTTTTTCAATACCTCATCATTTCCTGTTTCCGCACCAAAAAATATCATTTTACAACCCGCCTCTCGAATTTTTGCCAAAGACGCATCGCTATATTTGTCCATCGTGTCAATTCGCGCTTCGCCCCACCAAGTCATGTTGTCATTTTTCACCAATTCGGCAAAAGCAACTGTTCTTTTTTCAGACACAAAAAAGTTATTGTCGTGAAATTCAATGCCATCTGCACCATATTTTTCCTTCAAATAACGAATATCTTGATAAATCAACTCCGCACTTTTCCCTTTCCATCGTGCATTATAAATAGGCACAACCGCACAAAATGAACAAGTAAAGGGACAGCCAAAACTCGAATGATAAGCAATCGTTTTTTTTCCTAAATAGGTTTTCCCTAAATATTTTTCCAAAGGATAAAATTGATGTAACTTCTCATAAGGCAATTGCGGCAACACATTATAATCAGGAATTGGGGCTTTTTTTGTCTTTATAATCTCGCCTGATTTTAGGTAAATCAAGTTTTCCATCATAAAAAGCGCGGCATTTTCTTGGCAAAAAGTAGTAATAGATTGAGAATTACCTTGATATTCTTTCTCCAATAATTCCAACAAATTAGGAAAGGCATAATCGCCTGGTCCGTCTATAATAAAATCCACAACGCCCGAAGTAATGACGGTTTTGTATTGATTAGAAGCAAAATAGCCCCCCCAAATGTTGATAATGTGCGGAAATTCTGCACGAATTTTCTGTGTTATCGGAATTGCTTGCCGAAGTTGCGGACCTGGCATACAAGTACAACCAAAATAACGCACTTTCCCTGTCAACAAATACTGGCGAATTTTCTCCCAAGGATCTGTCTCTAAATTCCCATCAACCAAAATATATTCATATTTGCCCTCAATAGCGGCAGCAACCTGTAAAATCGAATTGGGAATGCGGTATTTGGCATTCGCCGAGCGCGGATTGAATAGTAAAACCATAAGAAAAGGAAAAAGGAACAGAGAATAATGAATAATGAATAGTAAATAGTGAATATTACTTACTAAAACTCAACTCATTGAATATAAGCAAGTTGGGAATGTAAACTATCAACTATTATTTATCCCCTAATTAGTCTGATATTTATGAAACACAAAGGTAATTTTTTCTTGCGAGATTTTTGGAAAAAATAAAGGGAATCTCCTCTTGCGGCATTTTGCACCACTCAATAAAAAAAGTTCGGAACGCCTAACACATTCCGAACTTTTTCTTTCGCCTTATTTATTTAAACATCGACTTTATACTGCCCCAAGTTCGCTGCACCGAGGAGGTTGTATGCGCCATTGAGGTATAAAAATAATGCGGTGTACTATTTTTGATAACGCGAAGTTCATAACTTACTACGGTTGCGTCTTCGGTTTTAAATACATTGTCGTCTAAGTAGCTGTATTTCAACACCCCTGTAGCGGGAATTGTTTTTACGTAGCGATATTCTGTATCTGTTCCTACTTTTCGATAGAGGCGAAATTCAGAAACACCCGTTTCACTTTGGATTGTCCAGTCTATTTTTAGGTCAGAACCGATAGAGGAAACCTTAAAATCAGTAAGCACGACCCCTTGCGCAAAAGCATTTTGCAAGAAAATGGTGCAAAAAAGTAAGCAAATTCCTATAATAAATCGTTGTAGCTGCATTTTTCTTGTGAATTTTTAGGAGTGAATCCGAAAGCAATGGTTAAGTTGTGTAATATCTCAACAGCAAAATTACGTCAAATTTTATAAAATCCAACAATATTATTAACAAAACGAAACAAATTTTAGATAGGTTGCGTAACAATACAAATTTCTTTGCCAATTGGCATCGAAAACGAATACATTTCTATCAAATAAGATAACTGCATTATATTATGGCAAAATTAAATGCTACTGAGCAAAAGATTTTAGATGATATTGCCGCTTGGAAGGGGCAAGCTCCTAGTTTTTTAAGTCGTGCAACAGACTTTGTAAGCCGCCCTATTTCTTGGGCAACAGGAAATTTAATCCCCGATTCGGTTAAAAATGGAATGAGTGGCATCGTGGAAAGCATCACAGAATCTTTGCAAGAGGCTTCTAAATGGTCAGTAAACAAGGATTCTGTCTTGAAAGCTACGAGAGAATTTGAAATTGACTCGGAAACAATTATCGAATTGCGCAAAGCCTCTATTCACGATTTAGACCACGTATCAGGGCGTTTTATCACTGAAAATACGCGCACAGGAACATTAAGCGGCATCGGAACAGGGCTAGTGGGTTGGCCTGGATTACTTGCAGATTTGCCTACTTTGTTTATCCTTTCTTTGCGTAGCGTGTATCAAATTGGTTTATGCTATGGCTATGATTTTGAAGGGATTGAAGATGAAAAAGAAAGGGCTTATGAGATGGAATATATGATGCGTGTGTTCAAAACTGCGACTGCTTCTAATTCCGTAGAAAAGCAAAAAGGCTTGTCAGAATTGAAAGATTTTGAAATTGGGCGCGATGAGGTATATAATTCCGTAGGGGGCGACTACACGACAAAGCAAGTAGGAAAAGGCGCGGCAAGTTATGTTTCACAAAAAATTATCAAAGAGATTGTAGAGCAAACTTTATCGAAAAAAGCAGCAGGCTTAGTGCCTGGCTTGGGCGCGATTTTTTCCGCAGGATTTAATTATGTGTATTTAAAAGATGTGGGCGAGGCTGCATTTATGTTGTATCGTGAGCGGTTTTTATTAGATAAAAAAGGACGACAAAAAGTGATTAAAGTAGAAATTGAATAATTTTTGCCAGAATTTTTGATTTTGGGGCTATCAAAAAAGTTCGGAACTCATTGAAGAGTTTCGAACTTTTTTGATAATCTCTTTTTTTAGGATTTAAACCTCCATCAATTACCTCCTCTATTTTTCAAATATAACTGCCATTTCCAAGCAGAAGCCATCATTTCTTCGATGGAAAATTGCGTTTTCCAACCTAATTTTTGCCATGCTTTGGAACTATCAGAGTAAATAGCAGCCACATCGCCAGGGCGAGCTGCACCGATTTCATAATTAAGTTTTACCTCTGACACTTTTTCGAAGGCATTGATTGCTTCTAATACGCTCACGCCTTCGCCTGAACCTAAATTAAAAACCTCCAAATTCCCTTCAATTTTATCGTCAATGCTGTATTGCAAGGCTTTTAAATGCGCAACAGCGATGTCCGTAACGTGAATATAATCTCGAATACAAGTGCCATCTCTTGTAGGATAATTGCCACCAAAAACAGTCATTTTTTCGATAATTCCTACGGCAGTTTGGGTAATCATCGGCACGAGATTATTGGGGCGATTGATAGGTTCTTCGCCATTTAAGCCCGAAATATGCCCTCCCACAGGATTAAAATAACGAAGCAACAAGAACTTCATTTGCGGATTTGCAAGCGCAAAATCACGCAGAATTTGTTCACCCACAAGTTTAGTCGTCCCATAAGGACAATTTGCTTCTTTGGTAATCGTATTTTCTGAAACAGGCAATCGTTCTGGGCTGATTTCGCCATAAACAGTGCAAGAAGAAGAAAATACAAAGTTATGTACTTTGGCTTCTTGGCAACATTGCAACATGTTCACTAAGGAAGCAAAGTTATTATGGTAATATTTTAAGGGATTTGCCACAGATTCGCCTACTGCTTTGTAAGCAGCAAAATGAATTACCCCCACAATATCAGGGTTTTCAGCAAACACTTTGCGCAATTCTTCCAAATTGCAAACATCCACCACGTAATTTTTTAAACTTTTACCTGAAATTTGCGCTATCCTGTCCAATGCGGAAGGAGAAGAGTTACTATAATTATCAATCGAAACTACTTCAAAATCAGTTTGTTGAAATAATTCAATTGCTGTATGAGAGCCGATATAACCTGCGCCCCCTGTGATTAAAATTTTTGACATAATTTATAACAATTAAAGCCCCTCGCGATTTCTTTCTTCAAATTGAGTTACTTGGTAATAATAGATTTTACCTGCTTTTTTGTATCGAAACAATACTGTTCCTTCTCTGATATTCTTAATGGGATAAGGCATATTTCCGTTTCCTTGAGGAACTACTAAGTTATATTGATATATTTCTCCTTTTGTTAAAGGGTTTTCATAAACATTACCTACTCCATATCCACGATAAAAAATGCTATCAACTTCAATACCCGCAACTAGTGGTTGTAATTTGATAAAATAATATGCTGTACTCAAATTACGCTGTACAGATGGGTAAGTTTTCGAAGTTCCTTTTATGCCTTGAATATTGCCAGTAACAGTACCTGGAGATGATGTTTGGAGTGTTGCTTGAATCATTTTTATATCAGTAGTTATTACTCGCTTATTTTTTTGAGCAAATAATGAATTACTTAAGGCAATAATTGCAAGAGAAAACAATATTTTTTTAAACATATTACAAGCTGAAAAGATAATGGGTTCGACTAAATTGCATAATTTCATAAAAATCAACTTGGCCTTTGTACCAACTGCTTAGTGTGTAACATCTTACCAGAGCGTATCAACAAACGTATTGGAATTATCTGAGGCGCAAAGTTACAAAAGTTCAGATAGAAAACAATCTTCTAATTTGTAACAATCTTCTTTTGAAAGCTACTTATAAAACCGTAATATTGCATGAGATTCAGACAACTCAAATCTTTTTAATTTTTATGAAAAATAAAATCACAGCAGCCTTATTGGCTTTCTTTTTAGGCACTTTTGGCGTACATCGCTTTTATTTAGGACAAGGCGGTTTAGGAATTTTATATTTCCTTTTCTTTTGGACTGGGATTCCCTCATTGGTTTCTTTCATTGATTTCATCGTGTTATTAGCGATGGATGAGCAGGGGTTTAACCTAAAATACAACCCTTTGCATTACAGCCTTGTCATGCAACAAAATCTTATGATGCAACAAAAACAAACGAATCAGCCTTTAAATGCGCCTATTACGCCCAGCCGTACCGTCAATATTTCTAAAGAAATTCAACGTTTGTTTGAGTTAAAGCAAATGGGGGCAATCACCGAAGCGGAATATGAAACGCAAAAAGCCATATTGTTGAATCAACCCAAAACGGAAAAATCTATGCCAGCAATTGAAATTCCAAAAGAAGAAGCCCCTCGCCCAAAAGACCAAGACGAACCGCCTTATATTCAAGGGCTTTCGCCAGAGGAAGCGTGGTAGAAAGCTCTATCCGAAAAATTAACTTGGTCTTCTTACCAATTGCCAAATTTTAGAAAAATATTTAGAATATAATTTCAACATCGAAGTTTTTACGCCATTCTTTTGGCATACTGCATACTGTTCTTTGTTAATTCGAATGGTGCTTTTGATCCCTTGTGTACTTGCGCCACCTGTTCGCATTTTTACAATGACTTCGGGTAAGTATTGGTACGTGCATTTATTTTTATACAACATTCGAAGAATAATGTCGAAATCTGCGGCAATGCGGTAATTTGTATCAAAGTAGCCATATTTTTCGTAGCAATGACGCTTCACAAAAAAAGTAGGATGCGGCGGCATAATTCCCATTGGCATTTTTTCTACGCTAAACCCTTTTCCAGGAAAAAAACGCACAACTTTATCCAAATTTTCTTCCGTTACAAACACCAAATCCGCGAAAAGCGTATCCGTAGGGTTTTTCTCAAAAGCTGCCATTACCTTGGAAATCACTTGGTTATGGGCATAAAAGTCGTCAGAATTAAGAATCCCAACGACCTCGCCTGTCGCCATTTTCACACCCTTGTTCATGGCATCATACAAGCCCTTATCTGGCTCCGAAATCCACTTAATTCTACTATCCTGATAAGACTTAATAATGTCAACCGTTTTGTCCTTAGAATTTCCATCTATCAAAATATATTCAATGTCTTGATAATCTTGATGCAAAATAGAATCCATACAGGTCTTAATCCACTTTTCGGAATTATAGCAAACGGTGATGATTGATATTTTCATTTATTTATGATTGTATTGATATAAAATAGCAAAAAACGCTTACTCCACCCCATTTTTCTCCATCCAATCAGCCAAAACGACCATTGACCATAGGGGAACCCAAGTGATTTTGGGGTCTTTTTGGAGGAAGCGTTGCCAACGAGAGAGGAGTTCGCTTTGTTGGAAAAAGCGATGTTGGGCGAGTTTTGTGAGGCGTTGTGTGCAAAGGTCTTTGAGTTCGTTGCGCATCCAATGTTCCCAAGGAAAAACAAAGCCCATTTTTTTGCGGTGAACGATTTCGTCAGGTAGGCGCGGCGAGAGTGCCTCTACTAATAGACTTTTAGAATATTTTGGGAACTTAATTGCATCAGGAATTTGCATGACATATTGCACCAATTCATAATCAAAAAAGGGCTCGCGCACTTCCAAAGCCGAAGCCATAGACATTTGGTCTGTATCTTTGATGAGGACGTTGAGCGTATAACTTAGCAATTCGCCTACACTTACTTGGCTCAATAAGGGCAATTTTTCAAGGGCAGTTTCCCTTTCTGCAAGAAGTTCATACACGCTATTATAATCAATAGGCAGCCCCTTGGTTAATTGTGCCAATTCTTCTGCCACCATTAATTTACGAAAAGTAGGGTAAACATTCGCAAAATTTGCGTTTTTTACGGAAATCAATTCCGCCAAACGCGCACTTTGTCGGTCATTTTTGAGAGCCGCCGCCATTACCCCTACTCCCTTTCTTAAAAATTGAGGAAGCCCCCACAAACTACGGTATTTTGCTAATTTGTGCCATTGCTGAAAAACGGGATAACCTGCAAAAAGCTCATCACCACCCAAACCAGACAAAGCTACGGTAACACCCGCTTGCTTGGTCGCTTTTGATACGACATAGGTATTAATTCCATCGCCCGAAGGATTATCCATTGCATTTAAAGCAGCAGGTAATTCTTTCAAAAAATCAGTTGGGCGAAGCAGCAAAGGGGTATGTTTTGTATTATATTTTTTTGCAATTAAATTAGAATAATCCGATTCATCGTAATCTTTCTCATTGAACACAATGGAAAAAGTATTTACGGGCTGGCTAGAACCTTCCGCCATCAACGCAACCACCGCACTCGAATCAATTCCACCAGAAAGAAAAGCCCCCAAAGGAACATCACTTACCATTCTTCGCTGAATCGAAGCCTGCATCAAATCCTTCACTTTTTGTTTGATTTGAGTTTCATTTGGCTCAATTTTCCCCACATAATTATTTTCGATTTTCCAATAAGTTGTTTTTTGAAGTTTTCCATTTTGATACACCGCATATTCCCCAGGCATGAGTTGTACGATATTCTGAATCAGGGTTTGAGGAGCATTTACGGAATAATAGGTGAGATAATCCATCAAAGCAGTAGCGTTGAGTTGTTTGGTAACTAAGTCACTTGCCAAAATCGCACGAATTTCAGAGGCAAATATAAAATACTGATTATCAAGGTAATAGTAAAAAGGTTTTATCCCCAATCTATCCCTTACTACCCAAAGTTCTTGCGTTTGTGTATCCCACAAAGCAAAGGCAAACATTCCATTAAAATATTGTAGGCAATCTTTTCCCCATTTTTCGTAGGCAGCCAATAGCACTTCAGTATCGCCGTTTGTACGATAGGGATAATCAGGAAGCTTATCTTTTACTTCCTGAAAATTATACATTTCTCCGTTAAAAATGACTTGATAACGCCCACTATGGTCTATAAAAGGTTGATTTGCAGCCTCTGATAAGTCAATAATAGACAAGCGTCTATGTCCAAGTGCTACTTTTTCTGCCACAAAATGCCCTTCGGCATCGGGACCTCGATGCGCAATAGCATCAGTCATGTTTTTAATGACTTTTTTGCCGAGAGAAATGTCTTGAATGCCTAAAATTCCAGCGATACCACACATAATTTAAGTGAATAATGAAAAGTGAATAGTGAAAAAGCCGTGTTATTTTTTCTTAGTAATACCAACAAAATAAGTGATCAATTCCAAAAACATATTTACCTGATAATCAAAACGTTATTCCTGATAATTGTTTACTGTTAATTGTTTACTGTTAATTGTTCACTGTTAATTGTTCACTGAATTAATGTTAATATTTAATGCTAGAAGCCCATTTTTTGGAGGGTAATTCTACGAATTTATACATAAGATAAGCGCATCCAACTGCAATGGAAATACCCAAAGAAATTACTAAAAACTTTTGATAGGGTTCAGTATATCTATGTGATAACCAGTTAATTACTGGTGCGCCTGTGATTGTATGAACTAGATAAACGGAATAGGAAATATCTCCAAAAAACTTTGTTATCGGTGTTCTAAAATTTTCAAAAAAGTAGATAATCGCTAAAGTAACTGCTCCTGCCGCCCAATCTATCCACCCAATATGATAGATGACAAGAAAGGAACAAATAGCTGTAACTATCGCATATTCAAGCACTTGAACTTTTTGAAAACGCCACAACGTATAAATAATTCCCATCAAAAACAAAGGAAACCAATAAACAATAAAGTAATGCCCAAAACCTAACAATACCGTATGAGAAACGCACAATATTAGGTAAAATAGGCTACGTTTTTTCCAATTTCCTGAAAGAACAAGTGGAAAAAGGAGACTAAGACACAAATAATATTGAAATTCGATGGCAAGCGTCCAATAGACGGGGTTAATCCATTGCGTACCTTTGATGAAAGGCACTAAATAGCCCAAATGAAACAGAACATTGCTTAAAGAGGGTCGTAAATCTGCGCTGTTTTCGACTCCAGGTATATAATTTCTCAAAGAAAGGTAGGCAATCGCAATGAGAATAGAGACAAGATAGGGCGGCTCAATTCGGATAAAACGTTTTTTGAGAAAACGAAACCAAGCACCATATTCGTAATTGCCAATCATCATAGACAAAGGAATCACAATCCCCGAAATCACGAAAAACATTTGCACACCATAATGCCCAAAATCAAAAAAAGACAAAACCATTTCATCTTTCACATAGTCTTTGGTTTTACAAATATAATGAAATAGGCAGACCGACATCGCTGCAAGCCCCCGAAGTGTATCAATAATAGGTAAATTATAATTTTGCTTCATTTATGCTTGGGTAATGAGAATTAAGATAAGGTGGATAATATCGTAGATGCCCAAATTTCGGGGGTGATTTGCCGAGAAAGTTCTACGGAGCGCTCCCCCATTTCAATCAGTTGGTTATCAGATGATTGCATAATTTTCAGCAAGGCTTCTTTTAATGATTTTTTGTCATTTGGGCGAAAAACATAGCCATTGTAACCATCTCTTACAAAAGCCGTACCCGAAGCAACGCCCTCCGAAACAAGCAAAGGACAAGCTGCTGCGGCAGCTTCATGTACCGAAACGCCCCAATGTTCTTCCCAACTTGCCAACACAAAACAACCTACATTTTTCATTAATTCTGCGGCTTCTTGTGGCTGCACAAAATCCTTGAATTGAATTTTTGGGTGTTGGGGCAAAACAGCTTGCAGCGGTCCGCGCCCAACCATTAACAACTGCCAATCATTTGGTTGTGTTTGTTGGATTTCTGCAAAAGCTTGGGCAAGTTCTAACACCCCTTTCCAATCCAAAAATCTCCCCAAATGTAAGATAGTTTTGGCATATTTTCGCGGTAAATTTGGATTTTCTACTTGAAAATTTTTCACATCGGCAGAATATAAGCCTAACAAAATATTTTTTCTATCAAAGCCCAAACGTCTTGCAAACTCATATTGACGAATCCCTGCTGCCCAAATATGCGTAATGTATTGGCTCAGGTAAATTCCCATTAACCTAGCCGTCATTTTTTGCTTCAACGTCCCCTTCCAAGGATTATCTACTCCTGCCACAATCGGAATATTTTGCTTTTTGAGCTTTTGGGCAATTTTCAGATACGCTTTATCCATCCAACCTACAATATAGACGATATTAGGCTGAAAATCAAGGCATCGCTTTTCAATTTCGTCCATAGATACTTCTCCTTTTGTCAGGAGTTTTAAACTTTCGGGAAATTGAAACTGAAAAGGAGCTTCTTGATTCACCTGCCAGCGCACCAACATCACCTCCACATTTTCATGCGAAAGCAAAGCGCGAATGCAAGCCATGAAGTATTCAGCAAGCTCGGAATATAAAAATAGAATCTTAGTTTTCTTTGGTATCATTATCAATATCTTCTTCTGTTGGCGAAACAGGCGCAGCTATAGGCGATAGTTGGGCTTGTTTTTTTCGCTCATTTTGTAAATTTTTCCAATTAAAATAATACATCCACACAAATAAAGGAAAACCTGTAAAAAAGTAGTTTCCTTGTCGAATGAGGAATAACACAATAATTACCAAGATCGCATTATTATATAGCCAATATCTAGGGTCTTGTATTTTCTTATTTTTCCGAAGATAAAACCGAAAAATAATAAAGAAAAATACACTCAAGCCAATTAAACCCGTTTCAGACATTAGGCGGTTGAATAACGAATTTGCATCTTGATTATTCATATTATTCTTATATTCATCACGCAATAGTTTAAAAAAGCTATATTTTTCAAAGGCAATCGGGTGCGAGCCCATGCCTGTACCTGTAATAGGGTGCTTTTTAAAGTTTTTGTAGGCTACGTCATAATTAGCATATAAAATAAAGCTAGAGTTATAGACTTCATTGCTAATAATCCCCGTATTTTTATTAATTAATTTGGAAATATCCACCGACATTAGTTTATTTATGGCATTAAAACGCTTATAAAATGCCTCATTATAATTTAATGCCCCATAGCCTAGTCCGATTAATAGGGCAAAAGATAACACGACTTGCCTAAAAGAAGCGGTATTGATGAGTAGCAAAAGTGCCATTACGCCAAAGCCTAAAAAAGCAGTGGAACTCATACTTAGGATATAGCCGAATACAATGAAAAATTTATGATGCTTTTTGAGAAAGTCTATACGTAAGTCTTTGTAAATGAGCGAACAAATGACGATAAAAACGGCAGGAGCTACCACCATTGCGTAAGAGGAGGGTTCAGAAATAAGTGAACCTGCACGTCCTAAACCCATCACAGGTTCCATGTCGTTAAGGTTTCCCCATTTGTAACCTAGTAAAAAGATGTTATAGTTATACCCTAAAGGGAAATGAAGTTTGTAAAAAATTTGCTGGGAAACAGCCACAATACCTGCAACATAAGATCCTTTGAGGTACATTTCCATTACCTGAAAGGTCTGAAACTTGATATGTTTGAGGTACATATAATAAAAGGAGTAGGACAAAAACACCCCAAACCACACTTTTATTAGGTTAAAAGGTTTATTATCCCCTGTGATGACAAACACAAAACCTATCACTAGAAAACTACCTAAAATCAACAACATTCTTTTAGATAGACCGTAGCGGCTAAGTAAATAAGGATATCCGCCAAAAAAGAAAAAATAATACAAATAGAAGTCGAAAGGGACTTTAAAGACTACCCCTGTAATGAATATGGAAATCCAAATGCCTATTTGTAAAAATTTATCCATGAAGAACAGTTATTAGTAAAATTTATTTTGCTTCCTCGCCACTCACAATTTTTGTATGTTTTCTTTTCATTTTGATAAAAGGTTCTTCAAAATACTGATAAGAAACGGAAGCCAAAGCCACAACCCCTATTACGGAGCAGAAATACAAAGCAATATTTCCGAGCAAGGAATTAGGATGCAGGAGGGGAATGTGTTTGAATATATGTAGAAAAACAGCAATCACAATCATATGATACATATAAATTCCATACGAAATTTTACCCAAGTGATTCCAAAAGCGATTTTCTAATTTAAGAATGCTTTGAGGATTCGTAGATACGTTTAGGATAATAATTACGGATAAGAAGGACAAGATAAAATGCAAACCTGCATCTAAGGAAAGTGGGACAAGCCACAGTAAAAGAAAAATCAAAGCGATAGGGAATAGTTGAAAAAAAGGCTTATATATAATGTTCAATATATTTTCTTTTTTATAATATAATAAATAAGAGCCTAATGCACCAATTGCCATACATTCCATACGAGTAGAAACGATAAGGTTTTTCCAACCTTCTAAGGCTTGAGGATTATCAGAGAAATGTATAATTAGCCACATCATTACTTTCAATCCTAAGAAAAAAGCAATGGTGGAAAGAATAATTGCTAAGATATCTTTGCCGTATTTATTCAGAATAGGCCAAAGAATGTAAAACTGCTCTTCTACCCCAATAGACCACATTACGCCTCCGTAAGGCATTGACCTAAAAAATGCCAACGCTAC
The DNA here is from genome assembly GCA_046160275.1 of Bacteroidia bacterium. Taxonomy (GTDB): domain Bacteria; phylum Bacteroidota; class Bacteroidia; order J057; family J057; genus JBJXHA01. Next base: position 14,526 of record JBJXHA010000266.1, read on the forward strand.
ATTTGACATAAGAAATAGGTATAGAAACAATTTTGTACCAAACTGTTCGGGAATCATGTCGTGCCAATATGCAGGCATAGCAATAAATGAAACATTTGGCAAAACAAAAAACACCAAAGCCACTAATAAGTAATAGAGGGGCCAAATACGATAAACTCGCCTAAGCAAAAAATCTTTGATGGAAATAGTACTCGTTTTTTGCTTCTCCGCAAAAAGCAAATAAGTTATCAAAAAACCACTTAAGGCAAAGAAAAAATCCACTCCTAAAGAGCCTAATCTATCAATGAAGGGGTAATTCCAAATGTGTTGGAAACCCCAAGTTGCCTTAAATAACTCGACATGGCAAATAATTACAGCAAAAGCTGCAAAAAAGCGTAAGCCATTTAAACCGGGAAAATATACTTTCAAGTGAGTGAATAATGAAGAATGAATAATTTGTTTACGATTTACTGTTTATCGCTTCTACCCAATCTTGGTTTGCCAAATACCAATCAATCGTAAGTTCTAGCCCTTTTTCAAAGGTAATAGAAGGCTGCCAGTTCAAGTCTGTTTCTAATTTGGTGGGGTCAATCGCATAGCGGAGGTCATGTCCTGCACGGTCAGTTACATAAGTAATTAACCTTGCAGATTCGCCTGCATTTCGCCCTAGTTTTTTATCCATAATTTGACACAATAAGTGAATCAAGTCTATGTTTTTCCATTCGTTTTTGCCGCCAATGTTATAGGTTTCCCCTATTTTTCCTTGATGAAAAATCGTATCAATTGCTGAGCAATGGTCTTCTACCCACAACCAATCACGCACATTTTCGCCTTTGCCATAAACAGGTAAAGGTTTGTTTTTCATTATATTATGAATAAATAACGGGATTAATTTTTCGGGATATTGATGAGAACCGTAGTTATTTGAGCAATTGCTTAATTTGACTGGCAATTTATAAGTATTATGATATGCCCTTACAAAATGGTCAGAAGCAGCTTTGGAAGCAGAATAGGGGCTTTGTGGGTCGTAAGCGGTAGTTTCTTTGAAGAAAGTATTTTCTTCATGCAAAGAGCCATACACTTCATCAGTCGAAACATGATAAAACAAAACATCTTGGCGATTACCCCACATTTCTCTGGCAACATTGAGCAAGGTTACTGTTCCAATGATATTCGTTTCCACAAAAGCCATCGGGTTAGAAATGCTCCTATCCACATGACTTTCTGCGGCAAGGTGAATGACTGCCTCTATTTGAAATTGCGAAAAAAGCTCTTTTATTTTCGAGTTATCGCAAATATCTGCTTGCACAAAAGTATAGTTTGGCTCATTTTCGAGGTCTGTCAAATTTGCCAAATTACCTGCATAAGTCAGTTTATCCACGTTAATAATACGATAATTCGGATACTTTTTTACAAAATATCGAACTAAATGAGATCCTATAAAGCCCGCTCCGCCTGTGATGAGAATGTTTTGCATTATACGTAATTTATACCTTGTAAAAGAAGTTGAAACAACCGCCTGGATTGCTTTACTTCTTGCAAAAAGTTTCTATTTATCCAATAAGTAGTCATTTTTCCTGCTTTATCCTGCATTTCTTTCTGAATAATAGCATGGATATGAGCTGATAAAGTTTCAGATTGCTGGAGAATGGGGGCGATGTGTGTTCCCAACATAAAAACCCCAAACTCAAATTGGTAATCATCTTGAAATTCATTATGCAGGTTTACTGCATATTTATCGTAAAATTCATCACTAAAGATTTCTCCGCAACATAGTAAGATTTCATACAAATCTTCCAAATCTTTTAACCTTTCACTTTTTTCAGTCCAAGAAACCAATTTTAGAATAAAAATACCTGCAACACTTGCCACATTGATTTCCTTTCCTTCTATTATTTCTACTTCTGAAAACTGTGCAACTTCTTGATAACCAACAATTGAATATTCGAACGTTTCTTGAATATATTTTCTTACATCAATATTTTGAAGATTTGAGAAGGGAATTATATCTATTTCTACTTTATTTTCCTTTTCTCCAATACAAAACTTTGTATCCCCTAATTTTCCAAAACCCAGACTATATAGTTTTTGTGCCACTTTTTCATATTCATTCACTTCTGTCAACATAATGGCAAAGTCAATATCATTGGTTATACGAGAAGATATTTTACCCACGTCACCAAGTCGAATATCTCTCACCTGCGCCCCAAGCAAATAATACTTAATCTCTAACGATTCAAAGACGGTTGCAACAAGGGGTATTTTTTCGCTAAACTTTTTGTGTAAATTTAGTTTCATTTGAAAATATTCTATAATTTTCCTTTATCCTTACTGCGGCTTCTAAGCATCTACCACTCTCTCCATACAACAAATCAATATAAATCACTGGCAAAGGTGCAATTTTAGGGTTATATACTTCTATTCCTTCCCAAAACTTTTCATACACCCGAATTTCTCCATTAGGGTTAGGAATGATCGCATAATTTTTAATTAACTCTCCTCTACTTTCTTGTGTATATAAAATAAATTCACCTGGATACAAATACCCATCTAACAAATGTGCCGCAGGTTCTCCGCCCCAAACGGTTTTTTCTGTATTGAGGGGAATATCCTTCCAATTTTCGCGTCTTGCTTTGTTTAAAAATGAAAACCTGCCGATAAAATGTTTGGGTTTATATTTGTATTCGTAAGCTAGAAACCATTCTTCCTCCAACATCTCGCGCATAATTAGGTGTTTACTACTCAAATCAATCCCTCTCACCGTTGCGAGTTGCTTTATTTTTCTACGAATGACATTTTCCGAAACATTAGTAGTTTTTGCTATTTCTTTGTATGTTTTTTCTAATAAATCGGGTTGGGTAAGAAAATAAAACATCAAAATAATTCCTTTATCTGTAAAAAATTGATTCCAAACTTTTCTTTCATTATCTACAAATATTCCTTTTTTTCTCCCTCCAATAGAAATAAACAACTCATTTTGAACTATATATGCGTTACCGTTCATGTCTAAACAAGAAATATTTGGCAGATTTAAGGCAATTTTCATTTTCCCTGTTAAATGAGGAACTATCAATAAAACAGGAAAAGGGCTTTCCTTCCAAGTATTGATTAAATTGGGCGTAACTTCTGAATTTCTAACTTTTATATCAAAAAAATACCTTTTTCCTCCTTGAAATAATTCAAGCTCTGCTTTTTGATTTGGGGTATATCTTGCCTGCAAACCCGTTTGCTGCTCCAACTGTTCAAGCGCGATTTCTATTATGTCTATTGTTCTCATTTGTTCTGTTTCAATTTTCGCGCAAGTTACAAAAAAATCAAAAATGATTACGCATTTTTTACAAATTAAAAAGCACTTTTTTATACAAAGTAATAGTACTCAAATAGTTAATTAAGTGTTAAATACTTTTAATAGCAGCATTAGTTTTTGTGAGGCTTGAATTGCCTCACAAAAACTAAGCTATTTTCTTCGCTTATAATGGAAACTCTTGTTCGTTAAGGATTTGAAGGAGGTATTTTCCGTAGCCACTTTTCACCAGAGGTTTGGCGATTGCTTCTAATTGTTCTCTTGAAATAAAGCCTTTTTGATAAGCAATTTCTTCAATGCAGCCCACTTTTAAGCCTTGTCTTTTTTCGATAATTTGTACGAAAGTAGCGGCATCTAACAAGGATTCGTGTGTGCCTGTATCAAGCCAAGCCGTTCCGCGCCCAAATTTTGCCACATTCAATTTTCCTTCCACCAAATAATGTTTGTTTACATCTGTGATTTCTAGTTCTCCTCTGGGCGAAGGTTTTAGATTAGCGGCAATTTCAACTACTTGATTGTCATAAAAATAAATACCGGGAACTGCATAACTTGATTTGGGATTTATCGGTTTTTCTTCAATGTCAATCACCTTTCCATCCTTATCAAAATCCACTACGCCATATCTTTCAGGGTCAGAAACGTGATAAGCAAAAACGACTCCTCCCCCATTTTTGTCAATCGTTTGTCGCGCATCGCTCAAAGTTTCTTCCAAATTTGTCCCAAAAAAGATATTATCCCCCAAAATAAGGGCGACATTCTCCTCCCCAATAAAATCAGCACCAATAATAAAAGCCTGCGCCAAACCATCAGGGCTAGGCTGCGCAGCATACGAAAAGGTCATGCCGATTTGTTCTCCTGTTCCCAATAGTTTTTGAAAAAGTGGCAAATCGTTAGGGGTAGAAATAATCAAAATTTCCTTTATTCCCGCCATCATCAACACCGAAAGCGGATAATAAATCATTGGTTTATCGTAAATAGGCATGAGTTGCTTACTCACAGAAATTGTCAAAGGATGAAGGCGCGTGCCAGAGCCTCCTGCAAGAATAATTCCTTTCATTATTTTTCAGTTTAAATTTATTTTTGGTAAACAGTTTTAATTACGTCTAAAATCCGCGCTACCTCTGCATTTGTTAATTCATAATACATCGGCAAGCGCAGCAAACATTCCGCATATTTATCTGTGTAGGCTAAGTTTCGCCCATCGTGTTTATCCGCATAATAAGGAGAACTATGCAGTGACAAATAGTGAAATACCGCATGAATTTGATTTTCCTTTAACGTATTGATTAACAGCTTTCTTTCTTTCGAGGAATTTGTAATCAAGTAAAAAATGTGCGCATTATTGGTTGCATACTTAGGGAGAAAGGGTAGTTTAAAACTTCCTTTATCTGCCAAAGGTTTGAGTCCGTCCCAATATTGTTGCCAAATTTCTTTTCTACGTGCTTGAATATCCGCTACATTTTCGAGTTGTGCGTATAAAAAAGCCGCAATTATATCTGAGGGCAAAAACGAGGAGCCAATATCCACCCAATTATATTTATCTATCTCGCCTCTGAAAAAAGCCGAGCGATTTGTACCTTTTTCGCGAATAATTTCCGCACGATGAATAAACCGCTCGTCATTAATTACCAACATTCCCCCTTCTCCAGAACTAATGTTTTTCGTTTCATGGAAAGAAAATGCCGCCAAATGCCCAATACTTCCTAAAGGTTTGTCTTTATAATAACTATCTATGCATTGCGCGGCATCTTCAATTACCAATAAATCATAACGCTGTGCGAGTTCCATTACCTTATCCATATCACAGGCGATTCCTGCATAGTGCATCACGACAATGGCTTTGGTTTTGGGGGTGATAAGTGCCTCGATTTGCGCAAGCTCCATGTTGGGATTTTCCGAGTTACTGTCCACGAAAACGATTTTTGCCCCTCTTAACACAAAAGCATTTGCAGAAGAAACAAAGGTATAAGCAGGCATAATGATTTCATCACCTGCTTGGGTATCAATTAAAATAGCCGCCATTTCGAGCGCGTCAGTGCAAGAAGTAGTGAGTAAGACCTTTTTAAAGCCATACTTTTGCTCAAAAAATTGGCTACATTTTTGGGTAAACATCCCATCGCCCGATATTTTCTTGGATAAAACGGCTTGGTAAATGTAATGTATTTCTTTCCCTGTGAGATAGGGCTTGTTGAATCCGATGGGTTGCATAAATAGTGATTAGTGATTAGCTGTTGTTGTTGTTAAGATAAATTTTCTAAAGCCTTTCGTAAATGTTCTTATTTTTTAGCGAGGGACTTAAGTCCCTCGCTAAAAAATAAAAATATTTACCCCGCATAAAGTATAGCAAATTTTTGTGCCAATACAATTATAAAACATTAATTATAAACACTTTATATCTCTTGTTTGGCTAATCAATAATAAGACTGTCTTGATACACAAGTATAGGTTTATACTTTACAGACAAATCTTTGTACTCTGCATCAGAAGCATGATTTTCGTATATTTCATACAGATATTTGACCTTGCCTGCTGATTGCGTGTATTTTTTGTCAATATACATCATATCATACAATTTTTGATATATTTCGCTGTTTGTATCTTGATGCACTTGCTTTATGTCCTTTCCGATTAATCCTCTTCTATATTGAAGGGTAGTGCGGAAATAGAGCAGGTCGCTATTATGATTTTTGAAATTTAGCACATCAAAATTTTGATAATTTAACCTTTCACCCAACAAGCCTGTTAGCGGAACAAGTTCTTTTTGTTGATGGTTAAGTCTATAAATTACTGTCCACCTATCCCCCATCGCTAAATCTGTGTGATTAAAAACAATGGGCATATCAAACCCAAATTTATAAATGACAGAGGCGATTCTTCCATAGGAACTTCCCAAAATCGTTTCTGAAAGATTGGCTAAATAAGGAAAATTTAAGGGGATGTAAAGTAAAATGACGCAAAGATACATTGCAACTGCGACTTTTCCAACGCGCGATTTTTGGGGGTTTATGGGGATTGGGTTAGGGTTAACTGCAAATAATTTAGGGAAAAATTTATCTTTCGCCGAAAAGCGGTGAAATAACATTATCCATATTATGATTTCAATATGAGGAAGGTAAGAAAGTTGAATAATGAGAAAGCTAACGAGGAAAAAATTCCAGCCCCAAAGCCATACGAAGTTTTTCCCCCAACGCGTAAACATTAAGGGAAGCATGAAAAATTGAAAAAAACTTTGCCCCAAGAGGCTAACAATGCTAAAAAGTTGAAAAAATTCTGGCGCAATTTGCTCAAGGTTTCTAAAAAAGAAAGGGTATTTGCAAAGGAATGTGTTAGTCAACAACACTTGTGTCGTATATCCATGTAACCAATTTTTGTCTTGAACATGATAAGAAAGCGCACCCAAACTTACGATTGCATAAGAAATAAAACCGAGAAAATAGGCGATGCGCATTTGTTTTTCATCTGCTTCTCCCAAAATATTGTAAACTTTGCCAAGCATTTTACTCAAAAAATGATTTTGTTTTAGAATAAGCGCATCTATTGAATAATATCTCCCATGATTCACAAATAATAACACCAATAATGCTTGCATCAAAATCGCAGAGCCAAGCGTAATCGTCTGCATTTGGCGGTCAATAAAAGAGATATAAGTTAAAAATAAAAGTAGGGTAATGATGGGCGTAAACAAGCCCAAAGTAAATAAAACACAAAAGCCTAATTCGATATAGCCTAACACCATGCTTTTAGCGGCAACGCCTAACAAGGGAGCAAAATAGAGAATCTCATACACCCTAACAGAAACAATACAACCTAACACAATGCGAAGAATACCGAGTTTGGCTTGCTCTGCCTTTTTATCTTTAATTTCAGGAAAGTAACTTTTGGTAACAAGCCTGTCAAATTGATGGTATAAAAAATGGAGGAAATTCATGCTTTTTGATTGAATGGGTGTTACATTTGTTAGGAAGAAACTGCGATTCCAAAGCCTGTTTTGCCGTATTCATTGCCATTGTATGCCATGTAGTAGCGTCCATTATGTTCAAAAACGAAAGGGTAACATATCATTTCACTATCCCAACCGCTAGGAGAAACCGTTATTCCTGTCTCTGCTAATCGGTTTTCCCATACTAATCCATCAACACTGTGCGCATAGCCGATTCTGTATTTTGTTCCTTTGCCATCTCTGTAAGAATACCACATTTTATAGCCATTTTCATCAACCATGACGGTCGGGCGCGAAAAAGCCTGCGCCACACCCAACTGATAAGGAATTGCAAACCCCTGTTTTACCCAATTTTTGCCATCTGAGGAGGTAGCGTATTTGATAACATGAAGCATTTCGCCATTTTCTGTTTGCCAAGTGATTGTTGAGCCATACCACATTTTATATATCCCTTCATGAAACATCACATAAGGATAAGATAAACTCACCGAATCTTCCTCGTCTAAGCCCATAAAAGGCGCATCTCCTACCACTTCCAACTTACAATTATCTGTCAATTTTAATTGCCCTATCTCCCCTCTCCAATGTGTGTTTTCGCGTATTTGCCAGCCCATAAACAAAATAAAACATTCATTTCCAACGCGATACATATTACCAATGCTAATGCCATGCGAATAAAAAGAAGCTGCTGCACCATGAACAAGCAAAGGCTCTTTCGGTTGGTATATTATCGTAAGTTTTTCGATGTCAATATCAACAAATGATACAGAAGACCTTTGTTTTTCATCTCTACTGCTATAAAAAAAACGATAGGTATTATTTTCTAAAAACACAGGCAAAGGATTTGCAGCGTGTGTTAGTAGTTTAGGATGTTGGGCATTTGTAACAAATATCCGCCCTAATTTTTTCCATTTCATTGTATAAAATCTTCTTTTGTTTAGCTATCGTTTAAAATGATGTCCACCAAGTATTTAGGTCTATTTTTGGTTTGTTCAAAGGTTTTCCCAATATAAATACCCAAAACGCCCAAACTTGTCAGCAAAATACCTGTTGAAAATAAGATAGTTACCATCAAACTTGCCCAGCCCGACATAAAACCGCGTGTAAAGTAAAGAAAAATGATAAGTAAAATTGCCAAAAAAGAAGAAAGGGATAAAAAAATTCCGAAAACGATGTTAATTCGAAGCAGTTTATCGGATTGTGAAGTGATTCCGTTGATGGCGTGTATCATCAATTTTGAAAAATTATAGCTACTTGCTCCTTCGAAACGTGCTCGGTGTTCGATTTCTACAAAAGTTTGGGAAAAACCTAACCAACGAATTACGCTTAAATAATGCCTTTGATAATCGCCAAACTGACAATAGGCATCAACAACCTTCCTACTCAACATCGAAAATGCCCCTACATTGCTATCTGCGTCCCAATTTGGATTGTCTATCAAATAATTAAACACGGCATTGTAGGCTTTTGCCGTCATATTTTTAAAAAAAGAATGTTTTCGTTGTTTTTTTTGCGTGAATACCACCTCATAACCTTGTTTTATTTGCTCATACAACTGCGCAAAATACACAGGGTCGTCTTGTAAATCACAATCCATGACAATCACAAAATCCCCTTTTGCGTGCTCTAGCCCTGCGGTAATGGCAAAATGTTGTCCAAAATTTCGGCTTAATTTTATTCCTTTTATATGTGTATCTTTTGCTGCATTTTTGGCAATTTCAGCCCATGAATTATCGGGGCTACCATCTTCTACCAAAATAATTTCGTACCTATCAGTAAGGTGAATAACTTCATCAGTAATTCGCTTAATTAGTTCGTTTACAATCTTTTCTGCTTTGTAAACAGGGCTAACGATAGAAATAAAAGGTGGATTCATGGGCTTAAAAATTTAATTCATCACTTTTTTTCTCTGACTTAACAGACTTTGCAGGAAACCAAACGTCTTTTTCTTCTGTTTTTTTGGAAATAATCGCTCCTGCAGCAAGCAAAGTTTCTGGCGCAATGACCACATTATTATGAAGGGTAACGTTCACCCCTAAAAAACAATACGCACCAATTTGGCAATGCCCCGAAATTACGACATGAGAGCTGATAAAATTATGGTCGTCAATCGTAGAATGATGCCCAATATGATTGCCGCTCCAAAGCGTAACATTATTTCCAATTTTCACAAAAGGTTGAATGGTATTATCTTCAAAAATAAAGCAATTATCTCCGCAAGGATAAGGCGAAAGATAGGTACATCTGCTACTGATATAAGAAACCAATTCATAGCCTTTTGCCTTCGCTTCGTGGTATTTTTCGGCTCTTATTTTATTCATTTTTGCATAACTTATGGCTATGAACATTTTGTATTCATTGGGAGGATACCTTTCAGCAACATTTTCAAAGGCAACAACGGGCTTTCCTTCGTACTGATTTTCCTTCATATACGCTTGATTCACCGTAAAAGCCACGACTTCATGCTCCGAATCTATCTCAAAATAATAATTGGCGATTTGCGCAATGTCCCCCGTACCAAAAATAACTATTTTTGCCATATTTTACTTTCTTACTAATATCGTAAATTCATATAAAGGATAATCATGCAACAAAGCCACTTGTTTTGAAAAATTGCGCTTGCAATAATCAAACAAAAAAGCGGGGTTTGCATAATGCAAATAGTCTTTCATGTATTCTTTATCGGAATAAGTGGTAAGCAGGTTAAAAGAAAAACCTTTTTTTGCGCGCGCGTTCATGTCCTTAAGGGTATCCTCAATATAGGTTTCCCAATCTTCGGTATTCACCGCTAACTTCACATTAAAGATGCCACTTGCCACCACATAATCGCAGGTATCTTGTTCCAATAAGCTTGTTTTCCATTGCGTATTATTTGCATTTGGATATTTTTCTTGCGCTGTTTTTATCATTTCAGGCGAAATATCGAAACCTACATACTGAAAGTTCGGATAATTTTGCTGCATAAAGGAATACATCGCACCAAAGCCACAACCGTAATCCATCAAGGAAAAGGGTTCATTTTTCTGCTCAATCATTTGTAATAGTTGCGCAAAACGTAGCAGTTGCGAAGCCTCAGAATTCCAATCCACACCTGCGGGGGTAGCCCCAAATTGGCGGAGTTTATCTGTATAATAATTTGCTACAAGGTCTTTTATCTGATGGTTCATATTTTTGATTTCATAAAGTTAAGTGCATTTTCGCCTTCATTAAAAATTAAATCCAAAATGGTAACATTATGCGAAAAAGGTGGATATAATTGCGCATATTCGGGATAATTGGCATAATCAAAATAATGGAGGTTGATGTTTTTCTCCTGAAATAATTGCTCATTCATATAGGCTTTTGCGGCAGCCCCTGAATAATAATCAGTCGCCCCTAATGTTTCGCAAATGTCTAGCAAACGCTCGGTTCTTTCTTCTTTCAAAATAAATTCGCTAGACAAGCGAAAATTTGCATTGATTTTCAACAGCTTAGCAATTTCTGTTAAAAATAATACATTTATTTCACTCAAATTATCGGTTCGAATGGTTAAATACAGTTGTTCAAAAAAAGCCTTGTAGGTTTCAAAATAAGGAGCTTTTGAATAGGCGTAAGTGAGCGTTTTCCAATGATTTTTGTTCCAATTTTTATCACTGACCTTTGTTTCATTAATTTTTTGCTCAAATTTCCCCTTCACCTCCACTGGAATCGTAAGCCACTGCAGCCCATTTGGGGTTTTTATTTTGTTTCGATTGCGCCAATCTCTTCGCGTGTATTGCATATCATCGTAAATCACAAATTCATCTGCCAAGTGAATGGCATCAAAATAGCCTTTCCATGGAAGATAATTAGATTGTGTAATGACGACTTTATGGCTTTTTGGAATCATGAAACAGGTAACAGTGAATAATGGATAGTGAATAGTGAATAATTTTTCGGGATATTTACTTGATAATCAAGATTTTATTTCTGATAACTGTTAATTGTTAATTGTTCACTGATACTTATGCAAAAGTACCCAAAGTAATTAATTTCACCAAATATAAGCCGCCTGAACCGAGATGTAGTGCCAAGGCAAAGAGTAATCCTTTTTCTCGTTTTTGTAAAGCATTGATATTTAACTGTTTCCAAAAATCTGAAACGGTAATCCCAAATAAAAGGTAATTACAAACAAACATCTGCCATAGAAAATTACCATGCCCTGCTCTTTCGCCATTTTCTCCCATCAAAATCGCTAATAACATTGCGCCAGCCAACAATAGTAGCGTATATTGATGTTTTTGTTCGGATAAAAACGAGGGATAAACAGCAAAAAAGCAAATCGGAAATAGGAAGGAACAAAAGATTGCTTGGGCTGCACGCAAAGGAAAATGATTGCCCCCCAAATGAATCGCCCATTCGGCAAAAGGCTTAATTCCCAAGCCGCTATTCGCTGTTTCAGTGTGGTAAATTCCCCGCATTTGAAACCACAACAAAAACAAACCCACGATTACAGGTAACAGTTGAAGGAAGAAAGTGCGGCTCAAACGAAAGTTTTTTAACAAAAACAGAGGATAAGCACCTGCAAAGCAGAAAAAGAAACTCGGTTTGATGATAATATTCAAGCAAACTAAGGCAATTATGGTCAATAGACGAGTAGAAGAAGGGCGTTGAAGTTGTTCATAACTCTGCCAAAAGAGCAGCAAAGCAAAGGGATAAAGCAAAATCAGGGTAGAATTATGCCATACAAAAGGGGGAAATTGACCAAACCAATAAGGCGAAAATTGGTAATATTCAAAAGTGATTTGATGTTTAAAATACTGTAAGGTATTGAATAATATGCCAATACGGGGCAAACTAAAGGCAAAATGTGCCAATAAAAACGCGATTATATCAGCCCAAGCTGCGGGTATTTTACTTTTTTGCAATAGGTAGGTCGTTACTGCAAACCTAGCCCACACGCTTAGGGTCAAAATGAGGGTTGCGCAATACATTCCGTTGGTAAAAGTAAGCAAATTCAACCACTTCAGCGGATAATATATCAAACTAAAAAAAGCAAAATTAGCGGGAATTTCGCCCGCTATTGCAGCATTTATATGCTCTTGTATGTCGGTATCAATGTATTGCTGATGAATGGCATGAAAGATAAAAAAAGACAATGCTAGACTCAACAAACTGAATAGGGCAAAACTACGGCGCATAAGTAATGGATAATTAATAATTGATAATGGAAAACAATGTTAATTTATTAATTATCAACACTTTGAGTGAAAACATTAACATAAGCTAATTCTTACCAAATACTTAAATTGTTTGGGTAAAACAGGTTTTATTTAGCGATAATAGATTTTATTGCCTTATGCGTTATCTCTGCAATGTTTGTCCACAAAAAACGATCTTTCACCTTTTGAACAGAACACTTTTTCTTGGCTAAAAGCGCATTTTCCTCCAGATTTAAGGCAGCAATCATTGCATATTCTAAGGCATTTATGTCCGCAGGCGGAATCAACCAACCATTTTCGTCATTTGTCATCACATTTACCGCGCCTACATTGGTTGCCAAAACAGCACAGCCGCTTGCCATTGCCTCCATAATGACATTGGGCATTCCTTCGGAATAAGAGGGACAAACCAAAACATCTGCATTTTGCAAAATGTTCTTTATCTTATTAATGTCGCTTGTTTGCCCATGATAAGTAATTTTTTCGCTTTTCACTTGCTTTTCTTCCTCAATCGGTCCAATAAAGTGAAACTCGAAATTTTGCGTAGTTTTCAGTTTTTCCAAGACAACATTCAACTCCTCGATTCCTTTTCTGCGCTCATATCTTCCTAAAAAGACAAATTTTCGAGGCGTATTGACCTTTGTATTTCCTTCATACACCCAAGCCGCATCAATTCCCGTAGGAATGTCAAAGATATTTTCTTTTTTTACTTGAAAATGTTGCAGAATAATGTCCGTAATGCCGCCACCATACGAAAAAATATAATCCGCTTTTTCATTCACAAAACGAAAGACAGGACGCAACAACAAATGCTCTAATTTCACGCGAAAAGAAGGTGCGATTTGAAACATTTCGTAACCATGCACTTTCACACTAATAGGTGGAAGCGCAACCCCATTTTCTTTTTCTTTCAAGAATTTCCAAGCAGCCAAGCCTTTAGAATAAATAAAATCGGTTTTTTCCCTTTTTTGATATTCTAGATATAGTAATTCTGAATATTTTTTAGATGCACGAATATAATGACCTGGTAATTTATCAGACGCAGGAAAAGGCACGACAATCGAAGTGATATTGGCTTTTTCTTCTTCCGTAAAAAACTCAAGTTTCGTAATGTCATGTTTTGTTTGTTGATTTGTATGGTACAAATCAATTTTCACGCCTTTTTGCGCCAAAAATTTGCACAAATAAAAAGAGTGTTTTTGCATTCCTCCCATTACATACGGGAAAATGCCATCTGTGATAATTGCGATTTTCATTATTTTGAGAATCTTTTAGGTTACATTATCGAGGAGTTGTTGGTATTTTTTCAGCACAAAATCGGATTGTTTACTGAAATAGATATTAGCCAGCTCCATTAGTTTTTGTTTTTCGGGGATGGTAATAGATTGAACCTGTAAATCCTGTGTATGATTTTCATTTATCACAAAGCCACAGTCATGTTCACGAACAAAATCGGAATAATCGCCTAAATTTTCAGAGGTAATCACCTTTAATCCTGCCATTAAATATTCAGCGAACTTTGTGGGAGAAGCCACCTCGTTTGTAACAGATTGCTCTCTTATCATAATTCCGTAATCACAGCCCAACAAATAGTGAGGCACTTCATTATGATGTAGCCATTTTGCTACGATTCTGTTAGGGTAAGCATTTTTTAGGTTCGTAATGTTGCTGTCTTCTTTTGAGAGAAACAAAATACACAAATGCGGGTTCTGTTCTAAATAATAACTAAATATTTTTCGCAACATTTCGAAGGACTGCCAGCCTGCGGTTGAGCCTGAAAACACCCAAATGACAGTGTCTTTGTCCCAATTTAGTTTTGTTCGCAATTCTGCACGTTTACTTTCAAAGAAGGCTGCATCTCCCTCTTGAAAAATATTACTTAAAGTACAAGGAATTACCACTTCTTGCCCTCTTTTATATGCAAATTCCCTTTCCCAATATCCAATTAGTTTATGCGTTACAGCGATTCTGTAATCTGCTTCTATTACGGCAAGTTTCTCAGCAGCAGGCACTTGTGCTAATACAACCTCATCTTCAATCACCGTATATTCTCTCACTTCTGCACTAATCGCGCCTCTACCATCATAACAAAACTTTTTTATCGTGCCGCTTTTTTTTAAACGATAAGCCAAATTTGCAGCCCAAATTCCTCTTGCTATGACCACATCAGTTTTAATCCAAGTTGCTACTAATTTTAGCAAATAATAGTTGTGTTTCCAATAACGAAGTTTAGGCAAGCTAGGCAAGACGATTGCGTCAGGAAGATAAGCCTGTATGTACTTTTTGCTCTCTTTATAGCCTCTCAAAGACACAAAACAGAGCAGGCGAGCATCTTTTTTAAAATGTTCGCGCATAAGTTTCACCACATCAATTACTTGACTTACTAAAATGCCTGATGGATTATCTCCAAATGTAACAAATAGCATAAAAGAAATTTAACCTGATTGAAAGAATATTTTCAAATAATTTACAGACTTAGAATAGCTTCGGCAATTCTTTGCGTTGCATTTCCGTCCCACAAATAAGGAATCTCTCCTTTTTTGTACGTTCCATTTTTAATTGCATCAATCAATCCCTGAATCACCTCTAACTCAAAAGGCGCAAGCGTATTTGTTCCGACATCAACGGTACTCGGGCGTTCTGTATTAGGGCGTAGCGTAATGCAAGGAATTTGTCTAAAAGTTGTTTCTTCTTGTATGCCGCCGCTATCAGTAATTACATATTTTGAAGCAAAAATTAATTTTTGGAAGGCAAAATAATCCATGGGTGGCACTAAAATCACTTTTTCATTTTGCTCTAATCGAGCAGAAAGCCCCATTTTATTCAAATGATGTAAGGTTCTTGGGTGAATAGGAAAAACTAATTTGTCTTCTTGCGTAATCCTTTCAATTACCTCGATTAATTTGAGCAAGCCTTCTTCGCTGTCCACAGTTGCTGGGCGGTGCATCGTCATTAACACAAATTCTTTTTCAAGCAAGCCAAATTCGTCCAGCACTTTATTTTCTTGAATTTGAGGTTCGAATGCCACCAAAGTATCAATCATGGTATTACCTACAAAATAGATATTTTCGGCAGGTTTGCCTTCTTTCACGAGATTTTCGTACCCACTTTTTTCTGTTACAAAAAAATAGTTGGTAATTTCATCTGCCAAAATTCGGTTAAATTCTTCGGGCATCGTTCTATCGCAACTCCTCAACCCACTTTCAATGTGTCCAATTTTGATACCCATTTTATTTGCAGTAAGGGCAGCAGCAAAAGTAGAGTTTACATCACCTACCACTAAAATCAAGTCGGGTTTATATTCATTTACAATTTCTTCCAAACCTAACATAATTTTAGCCATTTGCGTATTAGGCGTACCTGAAGCAATATTTAGCCAATAATCGGGGGTAAGTTTGAATTGGTCGAAAAAAACGGTGGACATTTTTTCGTCATAATGTTGTCCTGTATGCAATATTTTATGAATCATGCCTTTTTCGGGTTGATTCAAGAACTTATTAAATTGTGTAACTTTAATAAAGTTGGGGCGCGTGCCGACAACAGTAAGTATTTTTTTCATGAATATTAAACTAATTAAATTAAATTAGAAGGTTCATATAAAAACCTTCTAATTTAATTGGATATGAAAAAGAAATAGAAAGAAAATCTTAATGTACCATCAAGATTTTTTCTTTTTTAGGAGAAGAACCTAGCACAATAATCTTTTCACGGTCTTCCGTAATATTTTTGGCCATATTGCGGGTGTCAATCACTTTTTTGCTATGTTTTACGATGAAAGGAATATCATAATCACTGTGGTCAGTGATAAGAATTACCGCATCGTAGCTTGCCAACATTTCCTCGCTGATAGGTTGAGAATAAAAGACTTTTCCTGCTGCTGCATAACCGTCACCTGTAATCCAAGGATCAGTTACTTCGATGTTATGAATTCCATTTTCAATCAAGCGAATAATTACAGCTTCGGCAGGTGAATGACGCAAATCTCTTACATCTTTTTTGAAAGAAACCCCAACCACCAATACTCTTGCATCTTTCATTGCCACAGGCGACTCAGCAATCACTTTTACCACATGATTTACCACGTGATAAGGCATACCTTCGTTCACATTTGCAGCAAGGGTAATAAATTTCGTTTCAAAATCATATTCTCTTGCCAACCAAGAAAGATAGTAAGGGTCAATTGGAATACAATGCCCACCCACACCAGGACCTGGCGTAAATTTCATATAACCAAAAGGCTTAGTGCTTGCGGCTTCTACGACTTCCCACACATCAATTCCGCCCATTCTTTCACACAGCAAAGCCAACTCATTCACTAAGGCGATATTTACAGCTCTAAAAATATTTTCTAATAACTTCTCCAATTCTGCCACTTTTGGATTATTTACCATATATACTTTTTCGATAATGGCATTATTTACCATAGCAGCCACAATAGAGCTATCGTTATCAATTCCACCCACTACAACAGGTGTGTTTGCAGTATGAAACAATTTATTTCCTGGGTCAACACGCTCAGGGCTAAAAGCAACGAAAAAGTCGCTACCTGCTTTCATTCCTGTTTTTTCCAAAATAGGAATCATATAATCTTCTGTTGTGCCAGGGAAGGTTGTACTTTTTAAGATAACCAATTGCCCTTTTTTCAGAGTTGTTGCAACGCCTTCACTTGCACCTAATACATAAGCCAAATCAGGGTCTTTATTTACATTAAAGGGAGTTGGCACGCAGATGTAAATTGCATCGGCGTTTTCTAGGGGTTCAAAGGTTGAGAACACAGAAAACATACCCTTGTGTACGATTTCGGCAATTTCTTCGTCTTTTAAGTCCTCTATATAATTTTCTCCACGATTCAGCATTTCTACTTTTTGTTTGGAGAGATCCACCCCTATACACTTGAATCCTTGTTTGGAAAACTCCAAAGCTATAGGCAAACCGACATAGCCCAAGCCTACGATTCCAATAACCGCTGTTTTATTTTGAATCTTGTCTGCTAATTCATTGGCAGCTTGGCTAGAAAGCTCATCTCTCAATGATTGACTAAATAACTTCATAAAAATATAATTTTAGAATATGATTAACCTTTTAGGTAGTCCTTCAAATGTAATGCTAACTAAAACCTGTAGCGGCTGCTTTAGCT
>JBJXHA010000267.1:0-10343 GCA_046160275.1 Bacteroidia bacterium
CCAAAATTGCATTTCTTTTCCTACCTTTGTGTTGTGATTTCAGGTCTAGTAATAATAAAACTAGGCAAGAGAAAACCCGTAAGTTTTCAAATTGGACACAAATGACAAACAAAACAGAACTTTTAAAGTCCTTGTTGGCACAACGGATTCTTGTGCTAGATGGCGCAATGGGGACAATGATTCAGCAGTATCAACTGCAAGAGGCGGATTATAGAGGAGAACGCTTTGCGGCACATCCTTCGCCTTTGAAAGGAAATAACGACCTCCTTTCTCTTACCCAACCACAGATTATCAAGGAGATTCATCGCGCCTACTTAGAGGCTGGGGCGGATATTATTGAAACAAATACCTTCAGTGGGACGCGCGTGGCGATGGCGGATTATGAAATGGAAGATTTGGCGTATGAACTGAATTTTCAATCTGCTAAAATTGCCAAGGAAGCCTGCGAGGAAATGGTGAAATTGACTCCCAATAAACCACGTTTTGTGGCGGGTGCAATGGGACCTACCAATAAAACGACTTCTCTTTCTCCTGATGTCAATGACCCTGGTTATCGTGCGATTAGCTTCGATGAATTGGCGGAAATGTATTATGAGCAAGTGTGTGGTTTGATGGATGGTGGGTCTGACCTTTTATTAGTAGAAACCATTTTTGATACCTTAAATGCAAAGGCAGCTCTTTTTGCCATTGACAGATGGGGGCGAGAACATAAGGTAAAACCTCCTGTGATTGTGTCAGGAACGATAACTGATGCAAGCGGCAGAACTTTATCAGGACAAGTAACAGAGGCTTTTTGGGTGTCTGTTTCTCATGCCGATTTGTTAGCAGTAGGCTTAAATTGTGCTTTAGGAGCTGCACAGTTGAAAGAATATGTGAAGGAATTAGGGAGAGTTGCGCCTTTGCCGATTAGCACTTATCCCAATGCAGGTTTGCCCAATGAATTTGGTGGATATGATGAAACACCTGCACAAATGGCGGAAACCTTAGCTGGATTTATGTCAGAAGGTTTGATAAACATTGTGGGGGGGTGTTGCGGCACACGACCTCCGCATATCAAAGCGATTGCAGAAGCAGCAGCGAAGTTTCAACCTCGCCAGCTTCCTAAGCTCCCCCCCTACCCTCAATTCTCTGGTTTAGAGGCACTTACCATTTTCCCTAATGCCAATTTTGTGAACGTAGGCGAAAGGACAAACGTTACAGGTTCTGCCAAATTTGCCAAGTTAATTAAGGACGATAAATATGCCGAAGCCTTAGAGGTGGCGCGTCAACAAGTCGAAAATGGGGCGCAAATCTTAGATGTGAACATGGACGAGGGAATGTTAGATGCAGTGGCAGCGATGACACGATTTTTGAACCTTTTGGCTGCCGAGCCCGACATTTCCAAAGTGCCAATCATGGTAGATTCGTCTAAATTTCATGTGATTGAGGCGGGATTGAAATGTTTGCAAGGAAAAGCGATTGTTAATTCGATTTCTTTGAAAGAAGGAGAAGAAATTTTTATTGAACAAGCGCAAAAAGTGCGTGCGTATGGGGCGGCGGTGATTGTCATGGCATTTGATGAGCAAGGGCAAGCAGATTCTTTTAAGAGAAAAATCGAAATTTGTGAACGCGCCTATAAACTTCTTACCCAAGAAGTAGGCTTTCCTCCCCAAGACATCATTTTTGACCCCAATATTTTTGCCGTAGCCACAGGAATTGAAGAACATAATACATACGGCGAAGATTTTATCAAGGCAACTTCGTGGATTAAGCAAAATCTTCCGCTTGCAAGGGTAAGCGGCGGCGTGAGTAATTTTTCTTTCTCATTTCGGGGAAATAATTATGTGCGCGAAGCCATGCACAGCGTCTTTTTGTATCATGCAATTAAGGCGGGAATGGACATGGGAATTGTCAATGCAGGCGTAATTCCTGTGTATGACGATGTGCCTGAAGCTTTGCGAAATGCGATTGAAGATGTTTTATTTAATCGCACGCCTGCCGCTACGGAAAATTTAGTAGATATTGCAGAACAGTATAAATCGGCGGCTAAAAAGCAGGAAAAAAACGAGCTTTGGCGCGAAGAATCCGTAGAAAATCGCTTAAAACATTCGCTTGTTCATGGCATTACACAATATATTGTAGATGATGTGGAGGAAGCAAGAGCAAAATATAATTCTCCGTTAAAAGTGATTGAGGGGCCTTTGATGGACGGCATGAATGTCGTAGGAGATTTGTTTGGCGAAGGGAAAATGTTTTTGCCGCAAGTAGTAAAAAGTGCGCGGGTAATGAAGCAAGCGGTGGCTTATCTTGAGCCCTTTATGGAGCGAAACAAAGCCGATGCCAATTCAAATGCGGGAAAAGTGTTGCTGGCTACGGTCAAAGGTGATGTGCATGACATTGGGAAAAATATTGTAGGGGTTGTGTTGCAATGCAATAATTATCAAGTAATTGACTTGGGCGTGATGGTGCCAATGCAGAAAATTTTAGATACTGCGATTCAAGAAAAAGTTGATATTATTGGTTTAAGCGGTTTGATTACGCCCTCCCTTGATGAGATGGTGTATATTGCGGAGGAAATGCAAAAACGCGGCATGAAAACGCCTTTGTTGATTGGCGGAGCGACCACTTCGCGGGTGCATACGGCAGTGAAAATTGCCCCAAAATATGAACACGCGGTAGTTCACGTATTAGATGCTTCGAAAAGTGTGCCTGTAATGAGTCATTTGTTATCTAATGACCAAAAAGAGGGCTATATGCAGAGTGTTAAGGCTGAATATGAGCAACTAAAACTTGACCATGCCAATCGCCAAAAATCAAAAAACTATGCTTCTTTAGCAGAAGCACGCGCAAATAAAGTCCCCATTTCGTGGGAAAATTATCAGCCAAAAACACCTTCTTTCCTAGGAAATAAAGTGTTTGAACATTATGATTTAGCCGAAATTGCGAAATACATAGATTGGACTCCTTTTTTCCATACGTGGGAGATGAAAGGGCGTTATCCCAAAATTTTTGATGATGCCCAAAAAGGTACTGAGGCAAGAAAATTGTTTGACGATGCGCAAACAATGCTCCAACAACTTATTGCCGAAAAATGGTTACAAGCTAATGCCGTAGTGGGTTTTTATGCAGCGAACACCGTACAAGATGACGATATTGAGGTGTATGTTGATGAAACAAGGGCAGAAATATTATCGAGATTTTACAATTTACGTCAACAAGTTCCTGCGAAAAATTTGCCGAATTATTGCCTTTCAGATTTTCTTGCGCCCAAAGATTCAGGGGTAAAAGATTATATGGGAATGTTTGCGCTTACGACAGGCATTGGTATTGAAACGAAAATTGCAGAATTTGAAGCGGCGCATGACGATTATTCTTCGATTATGCTCAAAGCACTTGCAGATAGATTGGCAGAGGCTTTTGCCGAATTAATGCACGAAAAAGTTCGCAAAGAACTTTGGGGATATAGTCCAAGCGAAAATTTCGATAGCGAGCAACTAATTTCGGAAGCATACCCAGGAATCCGCCCCGCACCGGGCTATCCTGCAAATCCAGACCATACAGAAAAAATCGCCTTGTTTAAGTTACTATCTCCTGAAAACCAAGGAATTATCTTAACTGAAAACTTGGCAATGCACCCTGCCTCTTCTGTATCAGGCTTGTACTTTGCGCACCCAGATTCCTGCTACTTTGGCATCGGCAAACTCACCCGCGAGCAAGTCGAAAGCTACGCACAGCGCAAAGGCATGAGCCTCACCGAAGCTGAAAGATGGTTAAGTCCATATTTGGCGTATTAAAATGGAATTTTGAATCGCTTTTTGAATATACGTAAAAAGTTCGGAACTCTTCGAAGAGTTCCGAACTTTTTAGACAGCCCCATTTATGTTTATAAGCACAAATGAGTAAAAAACGAAGAAAACAATCTAAGACCTAAACTACTGACTATCAACTATTTAGTATTATTATTTATTATTCATTTTTAGCTATTCACTACATATTGGATACTATGCCACGCTTCCTAATGTGGCATATTTTTTTGATAGGGCAAATATGCGTTTTTAACTATCTCGTTTTGAGGTAATAACAAATCAGGGTCGCTTTCGATAAGTTCGAAGGCGGCTGCGCGCGCTTCTTGCAAGGCAGCTTGGTCTTGCACAATGTCGGCAATTTGAAATTCAGGCACACCGCTTTGTCTTGTTCCTAAAAAATCACCAGGACCACGAATTTCCAAGTCAAATTCGGAAATTTTGAAACCATCATTCGTTTCAACCATGACTTTCAAGCGTTTACGCGCATCAGCAGAGCGTTTGTTTGCCGTCATTAAAATGCAATACGATTGATGTTTGCCGCGCCCTACCCTACCCCGAAGTTGATGCAACTGCGAAAGCCCAAAACGCTCAGCATTTTCGATTACCATCATCGTAGAATTTGGCACATCTACACCCACCTCAATTACCGTAGTCGAAACCAAAATGTTCGTTTCATTTTTCAAAAAACGCTGCATTTCAAATTCTTTGTTTTCGGAAGGCATTTTTCCATGCACAATCCCTACTTTACATTCTGGAAACTGCTCAGAAAGCAATTCATAGCCCTTTTCAACCGCCAATAAATCAAGTTTTTCAGATTCTTCTACCAAAGGATAAACGACATACGCCTGCCTTCCTTTTTGAATTTCTTTGCGAATGAAACCAATGATTTCCAAGCGTTTAGATTCGTAACAAGCAATCGTTTTAATGGGCGTTCTTCCTGGCGGAAGTTCATCAATGATAGAAACTTCAATGTCGCCATAAACGGTCATCGCCAAAGTTCGCGGAATAGGCGTGGCAGTCATCACCAAATTATGTGGATAAGGAAAAGCCTTTTGCCATAATTTTGCGCGTTGCTGAACGCCAAATTTATGCTGTTCATCAACAATAGATAAGCCCAGTTTGGCAAAAACTACGGTATCTTCAATCAAAGCGTGTGTCCCAATGGCGATATCCGCCTCACCCGAAGCAATCATTTCCAAGTGCCGATTTCGCTCCGACTTTTTTTGGCTTCCTACAACATACGCCACTTTTAAACCTATTTTTTCTGAATATTGCGAGATTTGTCGATAATGTTGTTCTGCCAAAATTTCCGTAGGAGCCATCAAAACAGATTGAAAACCATTGTCTTTTGCCATCAACATCACCATAAACGCCACAATCGTTTTGCCGCTTCCTACATCCCCCTGCACTAAACGATTCATTTGCACAGGTTTAGATAAATCTTTTCGGATTTCTTTCAACACTTTTTTTTGCGCCCCTGTCAAAGAAAAAGGCAAATGATTTTCATAAAAATCATTAAAATATTGCCCAATTTTATCAAAGGCATTGCTTCTATTTTGGATATAAGTCTGCCTTCTTTTCTTTGCTAAAAATAATTGGAAAAAGAAAAATTCTTCGAATTTTAGTCGTCTTTGCGCCGCTTTGAGCAAAGCAGCATTTTCTGGAAAATGAATATTTTTCAAGGCTTCTTTCCTAGAAATCAAGTTATTAGCCTGCATAATTTCTTCGGAAAGGGTTTCTTCTATGTGTTTTTCTCCTACTTCTAACAAGGTTTTCATAATTGTACGAAAGCCACGAGAATCCAAGCCCATTTTTCCTAATAATTCCGTAGAAGAATAAAAAGGAGAAATCGCAGATGTTGGGACTTTAGGTGTGTTGGGATTTGAAAATATCCCTTCTTGTGGATTATCGGGCAAGGGTTTCAGCCAATCTAATTCAGGATGCGACATCTGCACCATGTTCCCGTAAATGGTAGGTCGCCCAAAAATCGCCAATTCCTCGTGCAATTTCAAGGTAGGTTTGATAAAAGAAATGCCTTGAAACCACACCAATTCCATAAAACCAGAGCCATCGGTGAAAACTGCCGTCAATCTTTTTTTATTGTTTTTGCCCAGAACTTCTTCCATTCGCACAAGTTTTCCCATCAAAGTTGTATAAACACCTTCCTCTTTTATATCCGAGATTTTCGTACTATTTCCTTTTTCGATGTATTTTCGGGGATAATAATGCAATAAATCCTCATTGCTTCGAATGTTCACTTCCGAAGCAAGAATCTTCGCACGTTGTGGCCCAATTTTTTTGAGGTACATTATCTCTATTTTCCAAAAATCACTTTGCATCATGTTCTAGCTATTTTGCAATTTTTATGGTTTTATCTTTCGTTTTTTACGTAAAATGAACGCACAAAGATATAACATATTTAGTAATATTGCGCTTTTTTTTAGGTAGAGTTAGTTTGATACGATGAAATTTCAAAAAATGCCATTTTCTCCCCCTTCTTTCCAATTTTCTTTGTAGTTTTGCGAAAATGTTGGCACAAATGTGTAAAAATATGACAGTGTTGTAAGATAATTTTGCAACCTTTTATTTTTCTATACAAGAAAAAAACACTTAATTCGTAATATAATTTATAGACCTTACTAGGTTTTAGGAAAGAATCTCAATTATTATATATAAACACAATGAAAAAGGCTTGTTTGAACGTAATCTTAACCTTATTGATAGGGGGAAGTGTTTGGGCGCAAGGTTCGGGGGGGGACAGTACGATTTTTGTTTCGCAAACTGTCTTTGTCCCAAAATCTATGTATGCTTCTGGGGGCGAAAATTGGAGCGTCGCGGCGGGTGACATGAACAAAGATGGCAAAATAGACCTCGTAACTGCCTCTCGCACAGATGGAAAGGTAAATATTCACTTGAATGATGGCAAAGGGAATTTTAGTAAACCTTATTCTTATGGTACGGCAAAGGAAAACCGTGCGTTATGTTTGTTTGATGCAAATGGCGATGGTTGGTTAGATGTGGCGACTGTGAGCCAAATACCAGGGCAACTCGCAACAATGCTAAATGATGGCTCAGGCAGAATGAAGGATTTGCAACTGATTTCTACGGGACTTCAAAGCCATGATGTTACAGCAGGCGATGTGAATGGAGATGGTAGCCCTGATTTGGTAGTGCCTGTGGTAAGCGAAAATGTGGTGAAAGTTTTCCTAAATGATGGAAAAGGGGGTTTTAAATTGGGCGGCTCTGTGGCTACAGGAGATAAGCCGCGTGTGGCAAAATTAGCAGATATTGACGGAAATGGTAGTATAGATTTGTTGGTAGGCTGCGATGAGGATAAATTTTATATTCATGCAGGCGAAGGTGGCGGCAAATTCAAGCCGAAATCTGCAGGGATTCGTTCAGGTTTGGCGGTATGGGGCTTAGATGTTGCCGATTTTAACAATGATGGCAAATTAGATGTGGCTACCGCTTCTTATCAAGATGGGAAATTGTGTATTCACTTGGGAAATGGTGGCATGACTTTCAAAAAAGAGCAAGTAATTCAAGCCTGTGACCGTAATTTTGATTTGGTCATTCGTGATTTTGATTTGGACAAAGATTTGGACATTGTGGTATGTTCTACAATTGATGAAAATATCGGCATTTCTTTAAATGATGGAAAAGGCATTTTCGGGAAAGTACATAAAATGAAATCTGGAAATTGGAATGCAGGGGTTGATGCTGCCGATTTTGATGGCGATGGCGACCCCGACATTGCGGTAGCTTCTATCAAGGACAATATGCTGAATGTTCACAAAAATAAATCCGTTGAATCGAAGGAGAAAAAACCTGAAGAAGTGTGTGTAACGGGCAAAGTGTATAACGATGAGAAAAATGTAATTGTAAGCAAAGGTGTTATTTCTGTTCAAGATGAAAAAGGTAATCCTATCGCTACCAAGGCTTTAGAAAGTAATGGCACCTTCAAATTTTGTATTGCACGCAACAAAAAATATCAATTACAAGTGCGCACAGAGGGTTTTCCTCCTACTGTTGAGCTATTTGAAATGATAGACAAAAACGTAGAAAAAGACGTGCATTTGAAGTTACCCAATGGCGCTTCTGTTTGTGGAGTGGTTTCTGATGCCGATTCTCGCAAGCCGATTCCTTCTGCCAAATTAACAATTACCGATGAAACGGGAAAAGTGGTTGCCGAATTAACCCCTAATTCCAATGGTAGTTTTAAGCAATTATTACCTTTTGGGAGCTATAAAATTGCAGTATCAGCAGACCGATACAATAGCCCAACTTCTTCTTTTGCCATCACGCAAGACAATCGTGAAAAATGTTATCGTCAAGACATTTTGATGACAAAACCTAAAGACCCAACAGAGCCCATCGCTGTAAAACCTAAGCCTAAACCCAAACCTAAGCCTAAACCAGAACCTGACATTTGGGGACCACCAGACCCACAACCTGAAGCTGCAAAAGAAACAGGTTGCGTTATAGGTCGCATTACCAATTCAAAAACGGGAGAATCTATTGGTGATGCAGAAGTGGTAATCGCGGATAAGTTTGGTTTTGGGGGAGAAGGAAAAAGTGTGCGCTCAGAAGGAGATGGGAATTATAAATCTTGCCAAAATGGAGGTGAGTTTAAAATTAGTGCGAGCGCAAGGGGCTTTTTCTTTGCAAGTACAGATGTTACCGTTCAAAGTGACAATACCGACCCCGTGCAAGCAGATATTGCCTTAACTCCGTTGGAAATTGGGCAAAAAATCACATTGAACAACATCTATTTCGATACAGGAAAAGCAAACTTACGTGAAGAATCGTATAGCGAGCTTGACCGTTTGGCAAAAATCATGGAAGAAAATCCTACCTTAAGCCTTGAAATTGGTGGGCATACAGATAGCGATGGTTCTGACGCTTCCAATATGCGCCTTTCTCAAAACCGCGCGCAAGCTGTTGTAGATTATCTTTCAATGAAAGGGTTTGGACAAGAGCGTATGCAAGCAAAAGGTTATGGTGAATCTCAGCCTGTTGCGCCAAACGACACACCTGATAATAAGCAACTTAACCGCCGTACTGAAGTAATGGTAATGGGTTTTTAAGTAGCGTTATACAAGTGCATAAAAAGTTCTGAACTCTTCGAAGAGTTCAGAACTTTTAGGTAATATACTAACTATCAATCAAATATGAACACACCTTTTTCTGAATTTGAAAAAATGCCTGCCCAACTCAAAACCCTTCATTTGACCGAAAAGCAAATGAAGGACATCGAAAAATCTCTGTGGGTAGTAACCGAAAAAGCGCATGGCGCAAATTTTAGCTTTGTCTATGAAAATCGTACTTTGCAGTTTGCCAAGCGAAAAGCCTATTTAAATTGGGGTGATGATTTCTTTGGCTTTCAATTAGTTGTGGAAAAATGGGAGGAAAAAATACTTGCCTTTTTTGAGCAATTGAGTAGGGAAATTCCTGCGGAAAAATATCTTTTATATGGCGAATTAATTGGCGGAGCATATCCACATAACGCAGTAAAAGCGGTTGAAAAAATACAAGCCATTCAAACAGGCGTTTATTATTGTCCTGATATTCAATTCTTTGCCTTTGACATTGCCTTAGAGAATGTAGGGGAAAAGCGTTATTTAGATTATGAAATTGCCCTTTCCTATTTCGAACAACATCAATTCCTTCATGCCAAGCCCTTATTTGTGGGAAAATTTACTGCTTGCATGGCATTTCCTACACGCATAAATTCTACCATTCCGCAAATGTTGAGTTTACCTCCCTTAGAACATAATACAATAGAAGGGATTGTGATTAAGTTGTACCAAAATTCGCAGGAAATTGCCTATCAGCCGCGTATTATCTTGAAAATTAAAAATGATGAATTTGCGGAAAAAAGCTTCCATCAAGCCGAAAAATGGTCATATCTTCCCGAAGTAAGGAGTAAAAGCGAAGAGTTGGCTTTTATTTTGGAAGAAATGCGAAAATATGTTTCCCAAAATAGATTACAAAACGTATTATCCGACATTTCCCACGCCATCTATAAAAAATGTTATTTTCATAATGAATTTATAATCAACACATTATCTTATTGTTATTTAATTTTTGTATAAATATGTATTGTTTTATTTTTAAATACTAAATCATCTTTTGGCTTAAACAAACAAAAAAGTCCATTTTGAAGAAATAAAATCATGAAAAATGGATGATTAAAAAACGGATATTAAATAGTTGTTATTAAAGTATATTACAATTTTAGAATTTAATTCATAAAAAGCTGTTTATCAGTTAGTTAGTAAATAGTTTTTTTGCTTTTATTTGTGGGGAATGTCGGTATTATCCAAAATCGGAAGGCTCACAAAAGAGAATATGCAAGAAGTTCAAGCTGCTTTTTTGCAAGATGTTTTGACTGATTTTAACGAAGATTTTGAAAATTTGCTATCAGAATTAAACTCCGAAGAACAAAAATGGCTAGAAAAAAGAATAGAAGCTGATATCTACATGGCTACCATTTCTAATTTTTAGATAAAAAAACAATTCTTATATCCTTTTGCATAGTGTTCAGGTAGTGGCTGG
>JBJXHA010000268.1:0-3969 GCA_046160275.1 Bacteroidia bacterium
GAGGTACTTTTGACATGGGTAGCGAAGAAGGGCGTGATAACGAGAAACCCGTTCACAAAGTAAACCTTTCTGACTTTTATATGTGTAAATATCAGCTAAGCCAAAAAGAATGGCAGTTTGTGATGGGCAATAATCCTTCTTATTTTAAAGGGGAGGATTTGCCTGTGGAAAATGTTTCGTGGAATGGTGTGCAGGAGTTTATTCAAAAGTTAAATGCCTTGATGAAAGCGCATGGGCATAAGGCTACTTATTGCTTGCCGAGCGAGGCACAATGGGAATATGCGGCACGCGGAGGACAGAACTTCAAATATGCGGGTTCGGATAATCTGGACGAGGTGGCTTGGTACGGATATGAAAAGGCAGGAAAAACTACACACCCCGTAGGGCAGAAAAAAGCAAATGGCTACGGTTTATATGACATGAGTGGAAATGTGTGGGAATGGTGCCAAGATTACTATGATGCGAATTTTTATAAAAATAATAAAAGTATAAATAATCCAATAAATGAAACAAATGAAGAATTTGTAGTTGTGCGTGGCGGCTCTTGGTTCAACGATGTCAACGACTGCCGTTCTACAAATCGCGACTGGTATCGAACTGATGACAATGGCAGCAATATCGGTTGTCGTTTGGTCTTGTTTCCTCTCTAGGATTCCTTACCCTCTGCCCCTTTTTTACGCTTTTACCCTTTTTTCTTGGCATCTTCGCCTGTAGGCGAAAAAATTTATTTTTTGAAAAAGGGGCTTTTTTTCTTTGTGGTAATTCATCAAGGGTTCGCAACTTTCAAAAAGTTGCGAACCCTTGATGAATTACCACTGTATTGCAAGCAGGACTAAACGTAATCAATAAACATAACAAGCTGCAAACTTGCACGTACGATGGAAAATAGCAATACAGGGTTTTGGCGGGAGATATTTTTAAGCATAGCGACCTGCTAAGGTGTTTCCTTCACCTTAGCAGGTCTAATCAAAATGCAAGCCCGCGCAGGCTTTTAGAAAGCAGTCTGCGGTTTTTGATTAACCCTAACAAGGAACGGAAAATTCCTTGCTAGGGTTTTGGCTTGGGTTATTTTTTAAGTATAGCCGAGTACTAAAATAAAAATAATTCTCAAAATCACCTTTTACTTTTTCTCATCAACTTCATGAACAAAATCAATAATTCCCTTCATAAATACCTCTTGGTCGTCCCACATAGAAAGATGACTGCCGTTGGGGCAGTACAAAAACTTGCCCTTTTGTACCAATTCGCTTTGTTTTTTCATGTCTTCGGGATCCATGGTATCATATTTTGCGCCCACCATCAAAGTCGGTACGCTAATTTCCTTTAATCTGTCCATAATGTCCCAACCCACAAGATTTCCCCCTGCTTTAAACTCGCTAGGTCCTTGCATCATCACATAAATTGGCGAATTAACGTGCTTAAAGCTGCGATTTAAGCCATCTGGCCACTTATCCAAAGGAATACGACACAAATGTTTGGTGTAATATTTTGTCAACACCATATAATTATAGGTCGAATCGGTATATTTATTTGCCTTTTCAAAAGCATAAATAGAATCCATGAAAGAGGTCGGCATTTGGCTGCGTAATTTGGCATTGTATTGGGCATAACGTGCAAAACTTGCTTGCATATTGCAGACAATCAAGCCTTTAAGATGTTGTTGGTATTTCAAAGCATATTGCATTCCCAAAATTCCGCCCCAAGAATTGCCTAACAAATAAAAATTATCTTTTTCCAATTTTAACGCCTTTCTTACCTGCTCCACTTCCTCCACAAAACGGTCTAAATGCCAAAGACTTGTGTCTTTCGGTTGGTCAGAATAATAAGAACCTAATTGGTCATATTCATAAAATTCAAAGCCTTCTTTGCCAAAAAAGGTTTCAAAACACTCCATATATTCATGCGTCATCGCAGGACCACCATGCAGCAGCAAAATTTTTACCGTAGGATGATTGCCAAAACGCTTTGTCCAAACCTTAAATTTCCCTACTGGCGTTTCAATCGGAATCATTTGAATCCCTGCATTTTCATATTTCAACTCCGTAGCAGGATAGGTAAAATACGCTCGAACTTTATCCATTTGCTTATCTGATTGGCAAGAAATAAGCAATAAAAAGAAAAAAGAAAGCAGAAAGAGGCCTTGTGTTGTAGTCATATTATGGAATAATATATTGATTCTTTTATTTTTTGTAAAACTTCGTTAATTTGGCAGCGAATTTAAGAAAACTACGGAATTTATAACGACAAATTTTATGGCAAACGAATTTGGTAAAACATGGTGGGGCGCAGAATGGCTGAAGGCACTTAGCAAAATTGATTATAGCAATCGCCTTCCGCGTGGGGCATCTTATGCGCGTAAAGGTTCGGTAAAATCCATTGATATTTCTGGAAACCAGATAAAAGCGCGAGTTGCGGGTAGCCGCCCGACACCTTATAAAATAACGATTTCTGTTCCTTCTTTTAAGGAAGATGCCGCCAAAAAGTTTATGTCAGTTTTAGCAAAAAAACCTGCCCTTATTTCCAAATTATTAAATAGAGAATTAGCTCCAGGCGTTTCCATCATTGCAGAGAAACAGGGCTTGAAAGTATTTCCTACAAAATGGTCAGATTTGGATATGGAGTGTTCCTGCCCTGATTGGGCTGTTCCTTGTAAACATTTGGCGGCGGTGATTTATAAGGTTTCGATGGAAATTGACAATAATCCCTTTTTGATTTTTTCGCTTCACAACTTAAATTTGTTAGCAGAATTGGACAAAATGAAAATCGTTATCAAAAAAGAAACGATAGAAATTCCCAATTTTAGCGATTTATTGTTTGAAAAAACAGCCAAAAAGCAAAACTACGACACAGAAAAAGCCTACCAAAAACTTAATTTCGCTAAAATTCCCGCCATATTTGCGCCTTTAACGGCTTTGCTTGCTCCTTCACCTGCCTTTTATGTGGGGAAAAGTGATTTTAAAGAAAAGTACATCAAACAATTGTCCAATGCCCTCAAACCTATTCTAAAATATACAAGCGGAAAAGCGAACTTAGCCGAAATTTTCCCCCAATCTGGGAAAAATGAAAAGTTACTTGACATACGGAATCAATTAAAAGTAAATATAGACGAGCAGTTAAAAGTTTCTGTTGAGGTTGATGGACAAAAACAAAGCTTTCCACAAACCTTAACACAACTTGCCCAAATAAAACCTTCGCGCATTTACGATTATCAACCCAATACTGCGGCATTGTTTTCTACCTTTCATTTGGCGATTCAGTTGTTTGCAAAAGGCGCGATGGTTCCGCAAATTATTCAATTACCCAATAAACATTATGCAATTCGCTGGTTGCCTGCCATTTTGAGCAAAGAGGTAAAAGCATTAGTCATGCAACTGGCAGAAATGGTTTCTCCCGACCTATTGACTTGGACAGGAAACCGCCAAACAACTGCGATAAATAAGCAAACTGAAACACAATCAAATTTTCCGCGCATTAAAATTTGGCTCAACGGAGCAAAATATTCATAAGTTTTGAAAAAACGTTTTTGTGTCTTTTGGAAAATATCTTTCAAAAAACGCTTCTCCGTTTTGAATGTTATCCGAGATTCTTCTAATGTTTTTACAAAATTCAAAACTTCTAAAATATACATTTCTTTTGCTTCATAATGCAGACTTGTGTCCGAATGAAGAAAAAGCATAAATCTGCGTGCTTGTTCGGCACTGACAGCAGAGGCTTGGCTGGCGGGATTAGGTGAAAGGTTTTGCCCATTCACTTGGACAAAGATGCCTAAAATGAGTATAAAAGGTATTTTTTTCAATTTGCATAAAATGTTTATTTGATGAAACCATCATTTGATTAATATTATGTAAAGGTAATAAAAAATTAACAATTTAATAATATTAAAAATTTGTATATTCAATATTTAACATTTCAAAAGATTAATTTATATAAAAAATCTAAAAACAACATTCAGCTATTTTATTTGTTACC
>JBJXHA010000269.1:0-5488 GCA_046160275.1 Bacteroidia bacterium
TCCGTTTAACGTGCTAACGTGCAAGTTCCGTTTAACGTGCTAACGTGCAAGTTCCGTTTAACGTGCTAACGTGCAAGTTCCGTTTAACGTGCTAACGTGCAAGTTCCGTTTAACGTGCTAACGTGCAAGTTCCCGTTTAACGTGCAAGTTCCCGTTTAACGCGCAAGCTCCCGTTTAACGCGCAAGCTCCCGTTTAACGTGCAAGCTCCGTTTAACGTGCAAGTTCCGTTTAACGTGCAAGTTCCGTTTAACGTGCAAGCTCCGTTTAACGTGCAAGCTCCCGTTTAACGTGCAAGTCGCACCGAGTATCTTTTGTGCTGCATTTTCTCACTTATTTTCGTTTTTTACAAAATTCACTTATTACGTAAAATCGTAATAAACAACCTAATATCTAAAATGCCAATAACTGCCTATTTGCTGCGAAACGAAAAAGCTGCTTTTGTGTGTGTTTTTGTGTTTTTTTTGTGTTTTTGTGAAATACTGAATATCAGCAACTTAAAGCACAAAAACACAAAAACACAAAAACACAACGGTACAACACCTAGAAATTTAAGCCTTAAAAAAAAGAGATACAATAGTATAATAATGTGTATATATACTCAAATTATATTTCATTTTTTGTATATATACAATATGATATTATACAAATATTAATATTTTTAATATTAAAATCGAATATTGTTTTTAATAAAATATCCAAATGTTGAGATTAATATACTACTGCTTTAAGGTTGCAAAATCCAAGCAAAAAAACTAACTTTGAGGTCGTAAAATTAGGCATTTTGTTATAAAAAACAAATTTTTTAAAATACTGATTTTCAATTATTTATAAACTATCACAATTTTATGTTAGAAATTAATCATACCGCTTCAGCATCTGTTCACGTTTCTTCCGAATTAGGGGTATTAAAACGTATCTTAATCCATAGCCCTGACGGAGGAATTGGCAAAATTACGCCAGGTAAATTCCACGATTGGCTCTATGACGACACCGTTCATCTCCAAAAAATGCAGCAAGAATATGACGATTATGTGAAATTGTTGCTCTATTTTTTAGACCCTGAAAAAATGGAGGAAGTAAGAACAGCAGAAGCTGGCACGAATGAAAAAGACCGCCCTTCTATTCTTAACCCAGGGCGAGAAGAATATTTTCGCTCTCATAAAGTCGTTGATGCGCAATGGATTCTCTCCGAAATTTTGAAAGATGACAAAGTGCGCGAAAGAATTATTACAGCGATTTCCGCTATTGAAAGTTGCAATAGCAAAGTGCAGCAATATTTGGAAGGAAGAAAGGATAATGGAGATTATATTCTGGATAACAAGCAGTTAGCGAAAACCTTGATTACAGGGGTCTTACCAACGGGTGAAGAAACGGGTGTCTTGCCGCCTGATACAGAAGACATGACAGAAGAAATTTATATTTTTCCGCCTGTCCCTAATTTTGTATTTACCCGCGACATTGCCATTGTTATCAAAGACCATTTGTTGTTAAGCAAACCTGCAAAGTTGGCTCGCCGCCGCGAATCTATCTTGACGAAGTTTTTGGCGCAACATTATCTTCTAAAAGGAAGAGAGGAAAACATCATAGAAATTACCCAGCATAGCGAATTTTTTCTCTTAGATGAAAAAGAGCAGGCAGAGCAAATAATTACAATTGAAGGGGGCGACATTATGATGATTGCACATAATCATTTGATTGTGGGTTGTAGCGAGCGGACTTCACCAAATGCAGTGAATGAAATTGTGCATGAAATTTTTAAACTCTCGGATAAAATTGGCATTGAATGGATTTCGGTAGTAAAAATCCCTAAAAAACGTTCACAAATGCACATTGATACCATTTTTACGCATGTACGTAGAGATGTGTGGGTATTGCATGGCGAATTTTCGAGGGAAGTAGAGGAGTACAAAGCCGAAGTGAAAAAGACTTACCTCAAAGATTTAATGCACAAAAAAGAGCGCAATGAAATGGACGAGGAAGAATCGGTGGAAATTATTCAGTTTTATAAAGATAAGCAAACACCTTATAATAAGAGCTCGGATTATTTGTATAAATATGATGACCACATTACGCAGCAACCTGAATACATTGATGATTTGTTGAAGCAGATTAGTGCGGAATGTTATGGAGTACCTTATAATCGTACCAAAATTATTTATAGTGGTGGAAATCGCTATCCTTATGACAGCCGCGAGCAATGGACTGATGCTTGTAATGTGTTGGCATTAAAAGAAGGCATCGTGATTGGCTATGACCGTAACGTTGAAACCATCAAAGAATTTGAAAAAGAAGGCTTTGAGTGTATTGCAGTAAAAAAATTACTCCATCAATTTGAAACAGGCGAGCGCAATCCGCAAGACATCAAAAATATGTTAGTTTTGTTGGAATCAGGCGAACTTTCTCGCGCAAGAGGTGGCTCACATTGTATGAGTATGCCGCTTTGGAGAGAAGAGTTAGGATAAGCACATTTTGCAAGAAAAGTTATCGTAGGTAGTTTTACTTACGATAACTTTTCTTTTATATTTTTTTGCAAATCCCTAAACATTCAATAATTTAGTGCGATTTTATTTTCCACACCATTAATTTTATACGAAATGAAACAACAAATGTACGTTATTCTTAGTCTGGTGATGAGTATGGGGCTTTTTTCTTGTGGAGGCGAGAGCGAGAAAGGCGATTTTGGTGAAAATGGTTGTTATCGTGGCACAAAAACCGATGCCATCGTTACGCAACTGATGGGCGAACCCAAAAGTTTGGGCTTAAATGAACCCACTGCAGGGCAATATGCCGACATTAGCAATTATATTCACGCTTGGGTTTATACCAATGATGATAATGGCGACCTACGTCCCGTTTTGGCAAGTGGCAAACCCGAAGTTTCCGCCGATGGCTTGCAATATACGGTTACTTTAAGGGCTGAGGCAAAATGGGAAGATGGAAAAGACGTTACAGCAGAAGATGTGCTTTTTTCTATCAAAGTTGCGCTTTGTCCGTTAAAAGTAAAAGACGGTATCATGGGATTTTTGGAAGTATTGAAGGACGTTCAAGTTTCTAAAGACAATCCCAAGCAATTAACTGTTACCATGAAAAGCTATAATGTTTGGAACGATTACTTTTTTGCAAATTTTCCTATTATAGACAAGCGCGTATATGACAGTGAAAATCGCCTCGAAAAATACGGCATCGCCGAGTTGATGGATAGTAAAAAAGATTGGAAAAAAGAGGAAGGTATGGTGGCTTTTGCAAAAAACTTGGAAGATGCAAAATACGGACATGACCCCAAGTTTGTCAAAGGTTTAGGTCCCTATCAATTAGAAAAATGGGAGGCAGGTAAGGAAATTGTGTTGGCAAAGAAAGAAAACTTTTGGGGAAAAAGCTTAGAGGGATATATATTCGGGCAAAGTTCAAGCAAGATTATTTATCGTTTGGTCAATGACCCTGCTGCCGTAGAAGCCGCTTTTAAACAAGGGCAAATAGATGTTTCGGAAAGAATTACTGCCGATGTTTTTACTAAATTAAGTCAAGACTCTGCTTTGAAAAAAGAGTATGAGTTTGCGGTAGCTCCTCGCTCCTTGTTTGCACAAATTACCTTTAATACCAAACCCGATGGTGTAAAACACAAAAAAATCTTTAATGATTTGTTGGTTCGTAAAGCATTTGCTTACTTAACCCCAACTGACGAAATTATCAAGGAAAATATGAAAGGTTTTGGGACACGAGTAGCCGTACCTATTCCGATAGATGCCGCAGATTATAACAAAGCCTTATCTCTAATTCCGTTAAATGTGGCAAAAGGAGATTCCTTACTAAAAGCCGCAGGCTGGGCAGATACAGATGGCGACAAGATTTTGGATAAGCTGATTGATGGGAAAAAGCAACCACTAGAGCTGAGTATGACCATGGCAAAACTATACGAACCTCATGCAAAACGCATTGCTTCCGCTTATGAAAAGTCAGGTATTAAATTAAACCTTGATATTTTACCTAGCGGTGGAGCGGTTGATAAGTTAGGGGCGCGTGATTTTGATATGTTGATTTGGGCTTCGGGCGGAGATGCTTCTTTGCCTACGGATTACAAGCAACTTTGGCATTCTAAGAATTGGGCTGACAAAGCAGGGCAAAATTTTAGTGGTTTTGGTTCACCTCAATCCGATAAATTGATTGAGGAATTGCGTATCACGAAAGACAAAGCAAAACGCATTGAAATTTCTAAGCAAATTCAGCAGCTTATCTACGATTATCAACCTGCTATTTTTATGTGGCAATCACAGGGTAGAATGGTGTATCACAAACGCTTTCGTGGCGTATATTTACCCAAAGAACGCCCATATATTTGGTTAAATACTGCCAAAATAACGAAATGTTAAGCGGAAAAAAGGGATAGAACCTCTTTATTTCAAACCAAAGAGTTGTTTTTTTAGTTGAATATTCATTATAAAGTTAGTTTAAGTGAAATAAATACTGTAAATAATTGATAATAAGTATGTTATTTATTTATCTATTATATCTCTATTAACTTTCATCTATCGACTACTTAATCGTTTATAAGTTTATGTTAAACATCGTTTTATTCGGACCTCCCGGCGCAGGGAAGGGGACGCAATCTCATCTGTTGATTGCCAAATACAATTTAGTTCACCTTTCAACAGGCGATATGCTTCGAGCAGAAGTGGCTTCTGGCTCCGATTTAGGGAATTATGCTAAACAAATCATGGACGAGGGAAAATTGGTGCCTGATGAGTTGGTGATTCAAATTATCAGCAAAAAAATTGATGCAAATTCCCAAGCGAATGGCTTTATTTTCGATGGTTTCCCGCGCACACTTCCACAAGCAGAAGCTTTAGACCTAATGTTAGCAGGAAAAGATACCTGTATCAAAGGTATGGTAAGCATGGTCGTTTCCGAAGAAGAGCTGATTACCCGTCTAGTAAAACGTGGGGAAGATTCGGGCAGAACCGATGACAATGAAGAAACTATTCGCAAACGCATTGTGGAATACAAAGAAAAAACTTTGCCCGTTGCAGGTTTTTATCAAAACCAAAATCGCTTGTATGAAATAAATGGCGTGGGGTCTGTAGAAGATATTTTTACAAGAATTTCAAAAACAATTGATTTGTTGTAATTGTAGCATAATAATTAAAATGGGTTGTAGTATCAAAAACTGCAACCCATTTTTGTTTTTGCAAAAGAAAAAAGATAGCCCACATTTCGCTCCCCAAAAACCTCCTTTAATTTTGCATCTAATGTACCTTTTGACAAGGATTTACCAATGACGATTCCATTTTTATCTATCAAAAAACCTGCGGGAATGCCACGAACTCCATACAAATTCACAATTTCCTGCTGCGCTTTTAAATCGGCTAATTGTATCCAAGTAGGAGTTTCTTCTTTCAAGGCTTGTTTCCATTTTTTGACATCATCATCAAGGCTAACACTAATGATTATCAAGCCTTTATGCCCATATTTTTTCTCAATTTCTTTCAAATG
>JBJXHA010000270.1:0-8498 GCA_046160275.1 Bacteroidia bacterium
ACAAACTTAACGTTCGATGACCGCTTAAATAATGCATTTCTTAAAGGATTGTGGCTACAAAGGGATATAAATGACTTTACTGCCTTTAATCCCGTAAAATTTACCGCACAATTTGTGGCAGATTATCAGGCTGCGTATCAAGCGGCTTTGTTGATTCCGACAGATGAAAATTTGACGGATATAGGTACACAAAAAACAGAGGCTGTGGCGGAAAAAATGGAGGCAGCCCGCAATTTATACCAAAGAAAAATCAAATATTTTTTGGAGGAGGCTTTTTCTACCAAAATGGGGATTCTCAACTCTTTTGGCTATAATGATTATCAAAATATCCGTACTGTGGTGTCGGGTATGATTTCTTTTTTGACTAATTTAGAGGTCAGATGTACGCAAGAAGAAACCGTTTTATTAGCAAAAGGCATTGCAAGTACGTTTTTAATAGACATTAAAACCGCTAAAAATGAGCTTGTTATGGCTTACACAGAACAACAAACGTATTTTGGTAGTCAAAAAGACATGACACAAACCCGCAAAGCGGTTTTTGAAACGATGGACAATTTTGTGAAAGATGTATGTAGGGTAGGGAAGGCACTTTATGAAGGGATAAATGACGCAAAATATGTAGATTATATTATTTATCAAACTCGCACAAACAGCAACACGACTACACAAACGCTTGCGGCTAATACCGAAATGCCTGTTTTGAATACAGGTGCAGATGAAAATGTAAATGTTCAATTAGAAAATATCGGCAATACAGACTTAGTTGTTTATGTAAATAATGAATTAGCGGCAAGTGCCACAGGCTATACACTCACAATTAACACCACTACGATATTGACTACTAACGCTTTATCAGCAGGCGGTTATGGCATGTTAATCGCCCGAAACGCCAATCCAATTGATGGGAAATTGCGGGTAAAATTGATGGAAGCGGTGGAGTAGCTTAGGGGATAATGTGCCGTTTTTACATACTTATCATAATTTGTAACTTATTTTTCTTAATAATATGACAAACGAAGACAAAATGGACGATTTTGAAGATCAAATTGATAATGTAATCTTTTCGCTTAGAACTCATGCCGAGTTTTACAGCTATACCGTTCCTAAATAGAACTCAATTTTTTTGCCTTTTCTTATTCAGCAGAATCCACACAACTGCTATTTTAAAGCGTTTGTTGTGTGGATTCTGCTGAATTAAATTTTGAAACTGATTTAGGAGCGGTATATCCTAAATTGATGGAAATGTTAAAAGCCTAGTAGTTTCTTTTAACATCAATATTCCACACGCATCAATTCATAGCCCGCATATCCCATCACCAACACATATTCCACCACCACAATTCCCAGCGATTCATGGTAAGGAGTGTGCGCGTAAGCATAATAAGTAAAGGGTAACAATATCGTCCAAAGGGTGAGAAAGCGATAGGGCGTTAAAGTAGAAAAGGCAAGTAAAGGCACTATGTACCAAGGATTTACAGTAGTAGCAAAGAGAAAGTAGAGGCAAAAGGCGAAGAGGATTTTTCCTCCTAGTTCCCCCATCTGTGTAGGGTTATTTTTTTCATTTTTTGAAATGAAAAAGGAATCGTTGTCATTGCGAAAAAACGCAAGCGACTTTAGGAGCGAGCGTTGTCGCCTGCCCTGTAAGGGAAGCAATCCTACAAGGCGTAAACCCACAGTTTTTACCCTTTGTAGGATTGCTTCGCTGCGTTCACTCGAAAAAACTTCACTTCGTTCCGTTTTTTCTTGTTCACTTGCTCGCAATGACAAGTCTTCGATTTGAGAATAAATTAACGGAGAGCTAGGGGGCGAAAAAAATGCCTTCCTCAAAATTCCCCATATTACCAAAATCGGGAAAATTTTGCCCACAATGCCAATAATATTATATCCCCAAATCCAATAACCGATTTCTCGCGCCAAATAATAAATACTTGCATTAAATTCAAAGGATTGAAAATAAAGGCGTGTACTTTGCAAAAAGTGGGGCAACATTTGGGCATGATAAAAAGGCGCAAAGGCAAGTAGGCAAAGCAATAAGACAAAGCCTGTCCATAAAATTCCCTGTTTCATTCCCATTTTTCGTATAAAAAAAGGAAGTATCATCAAAGGAAGGAGCTTGCTGCAAACAGCTATCGCAAAAAACAGACCTCCTTTATAAGGTTGCTGGCTTTGCAAAAAATACAAAGCTCCCAAGATTCCCACAATCATAAATGCTTCAAAATGCAGGTTTCCCGTTAATTCTACAATTGCCAAAGGATTGAGGGCGTAATGCAGGACATTTTTGAGGGGAAAATGGTTTTGTTGGAGTAATTTATATAAAAAGAAAAGCGAACCCGCCTCCGCTAACAAAATAAACGCTTTCATACAAACAATTTCTGCCAACAAATTATTCGGAAAAAGGGCTGCCGCCAAGCCAAAAACAGCTTGACACACAGGCGGATAGACACTATAATATTGAGGAGAATTGAGTCGCTCAAATAAGGCTTGGGTCAAACCGATATTTTCATGTCCTATTTTTAATTCGCTGGGCAAATACAAAAAAGGGTTAATTCCATTTGCCACTAATTTTCCGTCCCATAAAAAGCGAAAATAATCATCAGAAAGTTGAGGGAGAAAAAATAAAAAACAGATGCGAAAAATGAAGCCTGCAATGATTCCCAAAATGATTTGTTCTTCTTTCAAACGAACAAATAACGCATGATACAAACCAAAACTTAGCAACATAAAGGCAAGATAGGTCGTAAAATCGGTGCGGGGCGTTATCCCAATCCAACTGTAACAGCATAAAGATAAGGCAGAAAGCAGTGTAATCAGGTAGAAATTCATAAAAAAGGATAAAGCATAAGTTTCTTGTGGGCAAAGGTAAAGTTATTTTCCGTAAATTTGCGCACTGTTTAGCCGAAAACAAGCCGAAAAAAGAAAACCTCGGCAAGAAAAAAGAAAATAGAATCTCCTCTTAGAAAATTCAGAAAATATTTTTGCAATAATCTTTTCGAAAAAACGGCATTTTTGGCAAAAAGAGTATGGTTTTTGCTATTTTTGGGAGAAATTGTGTGTGAGTTGCAATACTTTTTTTTGTTGAGAAAAAATTCTTTGTAATTTGCACCGCAATTTGGCAAGTCCCCAAGATGAACGCTTGGCTTCGCCTCAATCTATCATTTAAAATATAATTAAACGTTAAATTTCGGATTCCAATGAAGAAACTTATCTTTACATTTATTGTTCTAGTAGCTTTTGCTACAACAGCCGACGCTCAAATGCGCCCTGCAAAAGGCGATATGGGTCTGGGTTTCAAAATTACAGGTCTTTCTAATGTTGCTTTTGGACACTGGGACAAAAACGACTTTGAAGTGCCTCAGTTGTTGTATCGTTATTATTTGTCAGATAAACTTGCGTTACGTGCAGGTTTAGGCGTAGATATCAATAACACAACGAAAAGTTACAAAAGAGATGCAATCGTAGGGGTTGTACGCACAATCATTGACAGAGACAGCGCAGTAAGTGGTACTGTTTTTAGTATTGCGCCTGGCGTGGAGTATCACTTGACTTCTCCTGCTACCAAAATTGACCCTTATGTGGGTTTGACTGTGGGTATTTCT
This sequence comes from Bacteroidia bacterium, assembly GCA_046160275.1. GTDB lineage: Bacteria > Bacteroidota > Bacteroidia > J057 > J057 > JBJXHA01. Next base: position 3,597 of record JBJXHA010000270.1, read on the forward strand.
TACAAAGGAACCACAAGAACAGTGGTAAAAGACAATGTAGATGAGTTGACAAACAATCAACAAACTTTGATTCAACGTTTGACTACTACAACTGACGCTCCAGGCGGAATGGGCATTGGTGCTTCTGCTTTGGTGGGTTTCAACTATTTCTTCTCTGATAACTTCGCAATTGGCGCAGAGTACGGTTTAGGTTTCAATCGCTTAACTACAGGTGGTACACACACAACTGTAGCTACAGGAACTATCGAAATTCCAGGTGTTTCTAGCACAACCTTACCAGGCACTCCTGTTCAATATCAGGCAGTAGATGGTGGCACAAGAGTTAATACAATGTCAACAGGTGGTGTAAACATTTCTGTTTTTTGGTAATCAAACTTGTTTATATGCACAAACTTTCCAAGCTTAGGCTTGGGAAGTTTTTTTATTAGAAGCCTTTTAGAGTTCGGAACTCTTTTAGCGTTCTGAACGCTAAAAGGCTTGTTTCATTACCTCAAAAATACATGAAAACAACCTTTGAACATCATACAAATAAAGGGAATAGCATAAAAATTTCGATGTATAGCGAAGCCCCTTTTGGGGAGCAGCCTTGCATTATTTATTTTCATGGCTTAAAAGGCTTTAAAGATTGGGGCTTTGTGCCGTACATAGGCGAGTTTTTTGCGAAAAAAGGCTATACTTTTTTGTGTTTTAATTTCTCGCATAATGGTATAGGTGAAAAAGAAGATGAATTTACCGAAATGGCAAAATTTCACCTCAATACCCATTCTTTAGAAGTGGCAGAAGCGAATGAAATCATTAATTTATGTGCGTTTAGCAACTTTTTTGGCGCGTATTTACAAGCTCCTATTGGCGTAATTGGGCATAGTAGGGGAGGAGGCGTGGCAATTTTGGCAGGGCAATCCAACAAAGAAGTAAATGCCATCGCAACTTGGGCTGCTGTAAATACTTATGAGCGTTATGACAAAAGTACAAGAAATGAGTGGCGAAAAAAAGGCTTTTATTCGCTTGTAAATGCAAGAACAGGGCAGGTATTTACGATGGGTTTGCAGATGTTGGAGGATATTGAAAAGAATGGCAAAGGCAAACTTAATATTTTAACGGCTACGCAAAATTTGGATAAACCGCTGTTAATTTTGCATGGAAATAAAGACGGCGCTGTTCCTTTTTATGAGGCAGAGCAGTTGAATATGTATGCAAATGCTGAACTTACCGATTATTACCTCGTGCCAGAAGCAGACCATACTTTTGGGGCAGTTCACCCTTTTGCGGGTACAACCCCACATTTGGAAGATGTTTTGCAAAAGACATTGGCTTTTTTTGACAAACGATTGAATCTTCCTTCAAAAAATGTTTAAAAACGCTAGAAGTACACAAATTCGCAAAACTGTGCCTGAAAATAGTTATTCTATCCGTAAAAGGGCTACGTAAAAAGTTGGGAACTCTTCGAAGAGTTCCCAACTTTTTATACAGTATCTTTCATTTAAGACATTAAAACGGCATTTAAACACTTTTCAGCAATTGATGGATAGTGTTTACTGTTAATTGTTCATTGATAAGTACTCGGTAAGAATTAGTTAATGTTACTATTTTTACTCAAAATATTAATAATGAATAAATTAAAACCATTTTTCATTATCAACTATTCATTATCCATTACTTACTTATTTCCAATAAATACTTCCCAGCCTTAAAAATTGTAACACTTTATTTACAACTTCTAAGGTAACATTCGCTACTTTTTTTATCATTCCCATCATCGGGCTAGATTTGGGTTTCTCCCACTCAAAAGAAGCTACGCCCGTTTTCTCATGATGAGGTGCAGGTCTTTTTCGTTTCTCAACCACAATAATGCTATCGTAATAATGAATAGAATCCACGCTTCTCGTAAAGTCATTCACTTTGAGCGAGCTTTGCGTAGAATGATGTGCGTGCAGATAGTCAATAAAGTTCTTAGAATACTCAATAAAAGTACCCATTCTTTTGTGGCCGCCGCCATGTTTTAACCAATAAGAAGTGTGCAAATCTTCACATAAATACACGCCATCTTCTTTTACATAGTCAAACAACTCCTCATAACTAACAATTTGCTGCTGCATCGTATGTCCACCATCATCAATAAAAATATCAATCGGTGGAATTTGCTTTTTCACTTCCCTCAAAAAATTTCTATCAGATTGAGAGCCAATGAATATTTTAATATTTTCCTCTTCTAACTCCTTACATTTAGGATTCACATCAATGCCATAAATCTTTGCTTTGTCTCCAAAATAGTCCTTCCACATTTGCAAACTGCCCCCCTGCGATACCCCAATTTCTAGTATCACCACTTCCTTGTTTCGATATCGACTAAAATGGCGGTCATACACCTCAAAATAATGCATCCATTTATGTATGAGGCGTTTATCATTCTGCCTAAAATACTTTTCTAACTCATTCATATTCTTTGATATTCGATATAATAGCTTAAAAACCGCAAAAAGAATGCAATGTTAGGAAGTATTTGGCGGATTTCAAAATTTTGAAGATGAATTGCATGGAAAAAAGCAAAATGGAGACAATACATAAAATAGCTTATTGAGAGGGAGTGTCATTTACGGATTCTTTGCTATTCAATATTCCTAAATTAACCCCCATAAAAGCGATTAAATTCTGTGTTGTTCCAAAATTTTTGCCAAAACTTCCTGTAAAATAAGTGTTATCAAGAACCCGATATTTTAAAATTCCTGAATGGCGAAAGTCGTTAGTTGCGGCAACCATATCTCTGCGAAAAATAGCTTCATAAGCAACACTTAACTTGTCATATTCAAATTCTAATTTCCCTCCAGCATCAAGAAATTGCGTGGTTAGGCGTTTGCTATTAACATCGAATTGCGTTTGGTCATACAAATAACGCCCTAGCACAGAAGCATTTATATAAGCACTATTATCTTCTTTCAAAGATTGTGCATATTGAGCCGTAGCCCACACTCCAACGCGGCTAATCGCATTATTATGATAATTCTGATTCACAAATACCTGATTTGCGGCTGCTGCTATTTCCAATGAAAAAAGGGGTTTGGCTTGCAGCAAAGAGGAATAATCTGACTGCTCGCTTACTGAGTCCATTTTTGCTTCCAAAAAATCAACATTAGCAGTAGGGTAGCGAATGGCAAGTTTTTCAACTTCCCCCAAAAAAGCCGTTCTGCTTGTGTTTACTTTTTCCAAATGGCTTTTCGCCCTATATTCTAGCAAAGGCATTTTTATCCCTAAAGAAACATTCGTTACATTTCTATTAAGTTTATCTACCTGCCCTACACTTGCAAGCGAAACACTTGTGAGGCGTATCGGGCTATGAGCTGCATGATTTAATCCCCAAAATTTAGTTGCAGTCATATCGTCAGTTTTAATAAACCAAAAAGGGGTAATAATTACTCCATAATTTTGAGGTAAACCTTTTGTTTGAGCAATTTGACTAATTAAGTTGATTACAAATGCCTTTGACATTGTATTTGTTTCGATTTGGGTTGGAGCTTCATCTAAGACGGCAAACCCAGGTGTTGTAGGAATTTCCAAATCTTTTAATTTGACAGATGCTTCTTGCGAAAAGCCAAGTGTGAAATTGCCTATAACGAATAGAGCCACTAAATAATGTTTCATTTGTATAGATGGATTAGATGAAAATTAAGCTAAGAGAATTTGTTTACGTACCCAAGCTGTTCTGCCACTGCTACTTTTTTGCCAATCGTCAGTATCTGGTTGGAGGTTAGCATCTCCACCCGTGCCTCCTTTTAAAGTATAGCGAATAGTAGTTTGTGTCATCGCATCTTTACGATTTGCTTTGGCGATTTTACTAAAATCTAACACAACCGAAATCATAATTGTTTGACCTTTTAGTGCATTTGCTTTGCCCATAACACTCTCAGGTACATTTCCATCAATTTGCGTAAAAGGAAAATTTTGCCAAGAAGCGCCATCTGCGCTATGTAGAACAACAGTGACTGCATCAGCAGTACTGCTCACATTTACGGAAATAGACAAAGGATTCGTGTTGTTTTCTATGGGATAAGTTGACTTCATAAAGATAAATAAAATAAGCCCTCTCTAACCGCTTCGAGGATTGCGTTATATTACTGAAAAAACAAGCCTTACTCATTCTCAGGCTTCTTCCCTGTCACCCTCAAATTAATCATTTTGCCCAAAACATCAAACCAAAAGGGTGCGCCGAGGCTGAGGGCAAGGCAACTAAGGGCAAAACCAAGTATTTTTACCCAAAAAAAGGTAGTATTGGGGTTCATTGCTTTCCATTCGCTCATTTTCCAGCCAAAAGGAAGTTGATTATACTCTTCAATGGTATTATGAATGGTTTTCAATTCCTGTTTAAAATTTGCGGTTGCTGTGCTATCTTTTAAGGTATGTGTGCTGTCTTGAGTATGTTGTTCGTAATAATCTTCGGCAACATTGGCGATACTTGTGCGCATTGCTTCGTTGCTCCATAAGGTTTGAGTAATTTGAATGGTATCTATGTTTAGGGCAAAGCAAAAAATGAAGGAAATACAAGTAATCATGAGTTGCATTTTGCGTTTGTACCAACCCGAAACCCTGTCCATGTAATCATTGAAATAATTTTGGAGTTTTTCTTCTAATTCTTCGAGGGTTTTGCAGGACTTGGCAATTGCTTTTGTGAAATCGTTTAATTTTTCTTCTGGAATAAAGGAAATCCATCTTTTGAATAAATCAAAATTTGCTATATCTGTGGTATCAAAAACAGCGTGAATTCCTTGCGCTTCTGAATAAGTATCTTGCATTTTTATTACTTTCGCCTGAAAATCAGCGAGTGTAAGGTCTTTTTCAGCAAGGATAGAAAGTAATCTATATACAAGTTGAAAGCTAAATGTACTTGATTTATCTTTTAAGGAAGTAGTT
>JBJXHA010000271.1:0-43009 GCA_046160275.1 Bacteroidia bacterium
TTTTGAAGAGCAGAAGACGAGACTCGAACCCGCGACCCTCACCTTGGCAAGGTGATGCTCTACCAACTGAGCTACTTCTGCGTATTTTTATTTTGTGGGTGCAAAGGTAGGGTGAAAAAAAGTATCATGCAAATTTTTCGTAAAAAACTTTCACTTTTTTTTACCTTTGTCATCGGTTTGTAGCAGAGAAAGCAAGATTCGAACTTGCACCTTTCGCCTAGACAAGGCGTTGCTCTACCAAAATTAAGCTACTTCTCTAATGAAATTCACGTACAAAGATAGATAAATTTATCAAATAAATACGCGGTAAGAATTAGTTTATGCTGAAAATTCCACTCAAAATGTTGATAATAAGTAAGTTAATATCAATTTTCATTATCAATTATTAATTTTCCATTATCAATTAGTTATTGCCATGAGACTTTATACATTTTTCCTCTCCTTATTTGGAAACTATGCCGCTTTCTTTGTTTTATTGGCAATGTTATATTATGTGTATGTAGTACTACGTGCCACCATTTACGCGAAAAAGCTGCCTATTTCTGCTCAAAGTTCCTTGCCTTTTGTAAGTGTAATCATTGCGGCAAGAAATGAAGCGGCAAATATTGAAAAATGTTTGACTTCTATTTTGGCGCAAGACTATCCCAAAGAACACTTTGAAATATGGCTAATTGATGATGCTTCGGAAGATGAAACGTATGCTTTGGTAGAAAAATTAGCCCAAAAACATACACATTTACATTTGTTAGCAGCGAGAAAATTTTCCAAAAAGGCGGCAATTAGCGAGGGAGTTAGCCGCGCAAAAGGGGAAATTATCTTGCAAACAGATGCCGATTGTGAGGTAACATCGAATTGGCTTAGCAGCATTGTTCCTCATTTTGAGGCAAATACGGCACTTATTTCTGCTCCCGTTTTTCTTGGTTATCCTAACTTTTCTTTTTTTGAGAAATTGCAATCGTTGGAATTTATGGGATTGAATTTATTAGGAGGTGGTTCTATGAATAGCGGAAATGCGAATATGTGTAATGGTGCAAATTTAGCTTATCGCAAAAAAGTATTTGAAGAAGTGGGTGGTTTTCAAGGAATTGACCAAGTGGCTTCGGGCGATGATGAACTCTTGTTGCAGAAAATTTTGGCACTAAAAACCTATCAAGTAAAGTATGTATATGATGAGAAGGCAATAGTACGCACCCCTGCGCAAACTACCTTTCGTGATTTTTGGCAACAGCGTTTGCGTTGGGTGAGTAAGGCGCGTTATTACACAAATCGTTGGGTGAATTTGACGCAACTTATTTTTGCAATTGCCATTACAGGCGTGCCTTTTTTGGCTTTCTTTGGGCAAGTTCAGGCAGCTTTTTTTCTTTTTAGCTTAAAATGCTTGGCAGACATTTTTTTGATGTACAAAGCCACTCATTTTTTTCGAGAAAAGCCACTTTTCTTCTATTTTTTCTTTCCCTTGCAATTGGCTTATTATCTCTATGTTCCCTCAATTGCGGTAATGGGAAATTTTGTCAATCAATATGAATGGAAGGGGAGAAAGGTAAAGTAAATTTTTGCTGATTAATGTTTTTCTATGAATAGTTTGTATTTTTGCACACACAATTATTCATTTATCAATTTTATTTTTATGAAACATTCAACAATCCCTACTTCGTCCTCAAAACCCGTCATCGAATGTGGGGTGGGTATTGCAGAGGTAAAAGTAGGTATGAGCATAGCCGAATTATTCGAGATTTTGGGTGAAGCTGGCATAAAAAAGACCTTTGAAGAGGAAATCGAGGGTTTTGATGGTTATGAGAAATTCTTGCAATTTGTCATTGGTTTTGATTATCGCATTGAATATACAAACGATAGCTCACCAAGTTATCCCATTTTTAAAGTATGGATAAAAGAGGATAAATTAATTGCTTTTATGCTTTCTTCTTATGGGGTAGGGGTGTTTGACTTGGATTTTTGTAAGCGTTTTCAAACTGAAAGCCACTTGCACATCGGCGACCCGATTGATAAATTAACTGCAATTTATGGCGAACCGCTTCATATTCATTCGTATAGTCCTCATGCAAATTATATTTACCCACAACTTGGGGCTGGTTTTGTGTGTAACACAGATACCAATACTTTTCGCTCGGTGTATATTTTTGATAAAACAGATGCAGTTCTTGTAAATAAGATAAAAGATTTTTACCGAGAAACAACTTAGAGGTGAGTTAAAAATAAAGTATCAAACTGATATGTTTTTTACCACCAAGTTTCACAAAGCATTTTCCACGAAGATACACAAAGCCAAGGTTAACGGTTTTTTCTGGGTGTAACTTTGTGCAAGTATTTCTGCTACTTTGTGGTTTTTTACCTAAAGATGTGCAGGCTTTGTTTTCACTCGTTCCTAACTACAATTTTCCATTTTCCATTCTCAATTACATAAATTATGTATAAATTTAGTTTCTTATTCTTGCTAAGTATGGCATTATTGGTTGAAAAGAGCTTTGCCCAAAAAGAGGCATACCGCGTTTTTACGGGAAAAGGCAAAAAAAGTGATTACGGAAAGTTGCTGGCTGCCGCTTCAAACCAAGAATTTGTGTTTTTTGGCGAATTGCATAACAATCCGATTGCGCATTGGCTAGAATTTGAACTGTTGAAAGATTTGGCAGCGCAAAAGCAAGTAAGTGTGGGCATGGAAATGTTTGAAACTGACCAACAACATTGGTTAGTAGATTATTTTGCAGAAAAAATAGAGCAAAAAGTGTTTGAAAAAGATGCAAAACCTTGGAATAATTATCCTACTGATTATAAGCCAATTGTGGAATTTTGCAAAGAGAAAAAATTACCTTTAATTGCGACAAATGTGCCACGCCCTTATGCGAGAATGGTAGCAAAAAATGGCGTTGCTTCACTCGATACTTTACCCGAAAGCGACAAAAAATGGATATGTCCGCTTCCTTATACGATTCCTTTTGAAAATCCTTCTTATCAAAAAATGGAGGAAATGATGGGACATTCAGGAACTGCCTCCAAGAATTTTGTGTCGGCACAAGCCATAAAAGACGCGACAATGGCGCATAACATTTTGAAGAACGAAAAACAAGGCGGCATCTTCTTACATTTTAATGGCTCTTATCATTCCGACTATAAAGAAGGGATTGTATGGTATATTTTTCAGCAAAAAAAAGCGGCGAAAGTATTAAATATTTCGGTGGTAGAACAAACTCAAACGGCAACCTTAGACAAAGAGCATTTGAATAAAGCTGATTTTATCATTGTCGTGCCTGAAAGTATGACGAAAACATATTAAACTTCTAACATTTTTTAATAAAAAGCAGCGAAAAACAGAAAAATTTCGTTTACACAATAAATAGAGTAAATATTTGTTGATATATTAGTTGTCAGCGAATTGACTGGATTTATTAAAAAATGAAAAAATTAACTTACGTATTTTCTACTTGCTTTTTATTAGGACTTGTTTGGTTTGGGCAGGGCTGTGGAGGTCGCCTGCATAATGGGATTACTGATTGTGTTCCAAAGGAGTATTTTGAGGTGTTGGGCGCAAAATTACTGTCTGTTCAAAAATGGATACCTGCTAATAATACCACGACTGCCTCTTTTCCGAGTGATATTTGGGAAGAGGCTCATCTTTTTTCTCAAGATGAACAACTTGAAATTCTCCTACAATTTGAGGTAAGTTTCTTTTCTACTTCTCAGTCGGAAATTCGCCAAAAAAACACAAGACCTTTTGAATTTAGTCTTTTTCCTAAAGCCTACGCCGATAAAATTTCGCCAACTCCCTGCGCTAATTTAGACGGTAAAAGAGGTACTCCCGACAAAATTAAAACATTTGAAATATTGACGATAGAAGATTTTGACGAAAATCACCCTGCCAATAGCTCCATCAACGAATATTTTAGTAAGCAAACTGCTGTAAATGAGGGTGTTCCTTTAAATGATTGGTTGCAAAATGTGGCATACGCCCAAAGCCTAAATACTGCGTTTATGGACGGTTTCTATATAGGTGCTCATATACTTCGTTTGAATGTATTGCCCACTTATCAAAAAATACATCAATTCAAATTACATATTACTTTTGAAGATGGGCGTGTGTCAGTACTTACCTTACCTAAAATGTATTTCAACCAATAAAATATAGCTAAAATATGAAAAGATTATCATTTCTTCTTTTACTTTCTTGTGTTTCTTTGTTATTTACGCATTGTACCAATAATAGGTCAACAGGTTGTCAAGTAAAGGAATATTTTGAAGTTACAAACATCAGTACACTTGCTTTTCAGCGTTATCATATACAAACGGGTTCGCTTCAATTCTCGCAATCTGACTCTAATTTGCACCAACTTTATCAAGGAGAATATGCAGACTATACTTTTAAATTTAATGTTTCTTTTTTTAACGTGGGACAAGTAGAGCCACCTAAAACGCGCAAACCTACTTGGGATTTTTCGCCCTTTCCTTCTGCTTATGCGGTATTTATCCCTGAAGATCCTTGCGCTCAGTTTAATGGGAAAAAAGGAACTCCTGATAAGGTAAAGTCGTTTACTATTATGTCAAAATCGGATTTTGACGCAACTCATGCCGCAAATACTTCACTCAATAGTTATTTTAAAATTATGTTAGGATTTAGCGGTGAACAACAACCTTTAGAGGAATGGTTAACGAATGTGCTTTACCAAGAAATTCACAACAGAGAGTTCCAAACGAGCCTTTACACGAAATCGTATGGCTTACGCTTAGAAGCTACTCCTAACCTTAATCAAATTCACGATTTATACGTCAAAATCGAATTTCAAGACGGGAGAATGGAAATACAAGATCTGCCTAAGTTTTATTATCAATAAATTGTTTACAGTGTTACTTCAAAAGGGGCTGTATAAAAAGTTCTGAACTCTTCGAAGAGTTCAGAACTTTTGAATTAACTAATCGTAACTAATTTAATCTCCATTCCCACGCATCGCCAATTTCATGGTCTTGCACAATTCCCGAAAAAATAAAACCATTTTTAGCTAAAATATTCGTAGAAACATTGTGTTCTGGTGCTGTTTTGGCGGTAATTATCATATCTGCCTGCGCCTGCCGAGCAATCTCAATCAAGGTTTTACAAGCAAACGAAGCAATTCCTTGTCCCTCAAACGCTTGAAATGTCCAATAAGCAATTTCTACTTTTCCTGCTTGCGGCTGCCCTGTGTAACCACAAGAGCCAACTACCACGTCCCCTCGCATCACAAAATATCCCACCCAAGGAAAGTGATAGCCTATTTGTGCATAAAAATCCCGATATATCGCCAACAACTGCTGGCAATCGTCAGAAGCAAACAAAGGAAGACTTGCCTCTTCCTTTAAAGTAATGGGGATTAATTTCAGTTGGTTCATATTCCAAAAAAATGTATAAACTATTCACAAATTTAGTTTTTTTCCTTATCTTTGCACCCTTATACAAAAAAAAACACCAAAAAAATGATTTCTTCTAAGTACAATCCCTCTGAAATTGAGGACAAGTGGTATGCGAAGTGGGTGAGTAATCAACTGTTTAAGTCTATCCCAGATTCGCGTCCAGCTTACACGATTGTGATTCCACCGCCCAACGTTACGGGGGTACTTCACATGGGACACATGCTTAATAACACCATTCAAGATGTCTTGATCCGCCGCAAACGTATGAGTGGTTATAATGCTTGCTGGGTCCCTGGCACTGACCATGCTTCTATTGCAACAGAGGCAAAGGTCGTGGGTATGCTGCGTGAGCAAGGGATTAAGAAATCAGAAATTGGTCGTGAAAAATTCCTTGAACACGCTTTTGAGTGGAAAGAAAAATACGGCGGCATTATCTTACAGCAGTTGCGCAAATTAGGTGCGAGTTGCGACTGGGATAGAACGCATTTTACGATGGATGAAGCCTATTATAAGGCGGTAATTGAGGTTTTTGTAGATTTATACGACAAAGGTTACATCTATCGCGGTTTGCGCATGGTCAATTGGGATTGTGTTGCTTTGACTGCCGTTTCCGATGAAGAAGTAATTTTTGAAACGCATAATGATAAACTGTATTATGTTAAATACTTTATCGAAAATTCAGAGGAATTTGTAACGATAGCTACGACTCGCCCCGAAACGATTATGGCTGACGTAGCGGTTGCTGTTCACCCTGACGATGAGCGTTTTAAGCATTTACACGGCAAAAAAGTGATAGTTCCTTTGGTAAATCGTGCCGTTCCTATTATCGCTGATGAATATGTGGACATGGAATTTGGAACAGGTTGCTTAAAAATTACGCCTGCACATGATAAAAATGACTACGAAATTGGCACAAAACACAATCTTGAAGTCATTGATATTTTAAATCCAAACGGCACTTTAAGCGAAGCTGCACAATTTTTTGTAGGAGAACCCCGCGAAAAAGCGCGTAAAATGGTGGCAAAAGAATTGGCTGCAAGAGAATTATTGGCAAAAGAAGAGCCTTATACACATAAAGTTGGAACTTCGGAGCGCACAAAAGCCGTAATCGAGCCGCGCCTTTCTATGCAATGGTTTTTGAGCATGAAAGACATCTCAAAACCCGCTTTGGACGCTGTTCTCAACGGTGAAGTAACGCTTATTCCTGAAAAATTCACCAATACCTATCGTCATTGGATGGAAAATGTAAAGGATTGGTGTTTGTCGCGTCAACTTTGGTGGGGGCATCAAATTCCTGCCTATTTTATCAAGGAAGAAGGAAAAGGGAATAACGAAAATGCGTTCGTAGTTGCAAGAACTTTGGAGGCAGCGGTTGAAAAGGCAAGAGTTTTAACAGGAAATCACAACCTTCAAGCCAGCGATTTGCAACAAGATGAAGACGTATTAGATACTTGGGCTTCTTCTTGGCTTTGGCCTATCGAAGTTTTTAAAGGCTTGTCAAGCCCTGATAATGAAGACTTTAACTATTATTATCCGACCAATGATTTGGTAACTGCACCCGAAATTTTGTTCTTTTGGGTAGCGCGTATGATTATTGCGGGATATGAATATACAGGCAAAAAACCTTTCGACAATGTATATCTTACAGGAATTGTAAGGGATAAATTGGGCAGAAAAATGTCTAAATCTTTGGGCAATTCTCCCGACCCTTTAGACTTGATTCGTGATTTTGGTGCTGATGGTGTGCGCGTAGGTATGTTGTTATGCTCGCCTGCGGGCAATGATTTGCCTTTTGATGAAGGTTTGGTAGAGCAAGGAAGAAATTTTGCCAATAAAATTTGGAACGCTTTTCGTTTGGTAAAAGGTTGGGAATTAACAGATACAGAACCCACTGAAATTGAACGTCTTGCAATAGATTGGTTCACTTCTCGTATGAATGAAGTAAGAACAGAACTAGACGATTTGTTTGAAAAATTTCGTTTGTCTGAGGCTTTGATGGCGATTTATAAGTTGATTTGGGACGATTTCTGCGCCTATTTCTTGGAAATGGTAAAACCGCCTTATCAACAACCGATTTCTGCGGCTTCTCATCAAAGGATTCTTGCCATTTTTGAAGAATTGATGTTGATTTTGCATCCTTTTATGCCTTTTATTAGCGAAGAAATTTGGCAAAATTTGGGAGAAAGAGGCGAAAATGACTCGATTTGTGTAGCGCAATATCCTCCTATTGGGGAAATGAATATTACGCTTTTGGCAGAAATGAATACGATTCAGCAGTTCATTGTGGCAGTTCGTGCTTTCAAAGCGGCAAAACAAATTCCGCCCAAAGAAAACATTGAACTCTATATCAAAACGTCAGAAACGGCTATTTTTCAAGCTTATAGCAGCTTACTAACCAAATTTTTGAGCCTCGAAAAAATGGAATTTGTAAGCGAAAAAGTAGCAGGCGCAGGCAGTTTATTAGCAGGAACAACTGAGGTATTTATCCCCCTCAAAAACATAGACATCGCCGCCGAACAAGAAAAAGCGAAAAAAGAAATCGCTTACCTTGAAGGCTTCTTACAATCGGTAATGAAAAAACTCGGCAACGAAAAATTCGTAGCAAACGCAAAACCCGAAGTCATTGCCGCCGAACAAAAGAAAAAAGACGATGCCGAAGCAAAAATTGAAATGCTAAAAGCAAGCTTGGTATAACAAAACCAAAATCGAATAAAGAAAGAGGTGAAACTTTAAAAAGTTTTGCCTCTTTTGTTTTATGAGTTACAACAGGATCGCAGATAAAAATCAAAACAACCCTTTTTTCAATTGTTTCTTTTTCGTACCTTTGCGTGATTTTTGAAAAAATATGAACATCGCAGCACTGCATAGTTATTGTGAGCAAAGTCTCGCTGAATTGGCGCAAATTATGACTGTTCCTCTGTTGGAGGAGTGGTATAGAAAGCATTTATCTCGAAATGGGGAACTCCAAAACTGGAAAAAGGGGATTGGACAAGTGCCGAAAGAGGAAAGACCGCTTTTTGGAAAGGAAATTAATACCGTAGCGCAACAAATGGAAACGACTTTCTTTGCGCATCAAGAAAGTGTTAAACTCATGGAATTGAATGAGTTAATGAGCAAGGAGCGCATTGATGTAACTTTACCTGCTCGTCATTTGGCAACGGGTGGCTATCATCCTTTGCAACAAACACTGCGTGAGGTATATCAGATTTTTCAAAGCATGGGCTTTGTCGTTTTTGATGCGCCGCACGTAGAATTAGATGAATATAATTTCCAAAAATTGAATATTCCGCCTTCTCACCCTGCGCGAGATATGCAAGATACCTTTTATGTGTCGGAAGATGTCGTGTTGCGTACGCATACTTCTCCTGGACAAATTCGGGCGATGGAGCAGTATGGAAATGGCGGTACGGAACCTGTTCAAGTGATTTTACCAGGGCTTTGTTACCGAAATGAAACAATTACCGCACGTTCAGAGGTACAATTTCATCAGGTTGAGGGATTGCTTGTGAGCGAAAACGTAAGAATGAGCGATTTAAAAGGTATTTTGTTGCGTTTTGCGCGGGCAATGTTTGGCGAAAATCAAGAAATTCGTTTTCGTGGGAGCTATTTCCCTTTTACTGAACCGAGTGTGGAGGTTGACATAAAATGTACGTTATGTGGAGGCGAGGGTCGTCGTGTGTGTAAGCACAGTGGTTGGCTCGAAATTTTGGGTGCAGGTTTGGTACATCCTTTTGTGTTGCAAAGTGGAGGTTATGACCCTTCAAAATTTAGAGGAATTGCCTTTGGCATGGGCATAGAACGCATGGTATTATTAAAACATCAAATTGGAGACATTCGCTATTTTTATCAAAATGATGTGCGCTTTTTGCGCCAATTTAGGTAAAAAAGGAATTTTTCTTATCACACAATAAACGCGTCCGCACAACAACGGCTTGAAAAAACGGTTGGTGCAGACGCGTTACTTTATTTAAGTAATGCAAACAAAATAAGTGTAATAACTATTTGTTTGATAGTCAGAACTTTACTTCTGATAACTGATTACTGTTAATTGTCCACTGACACTATTTTCCATTTTTTTAAAACCTTTTTTCAGCTTACGTTGTTTAGGCTGCAAATTAATGTTTAAACATTAATACAGCTTTTTAAATTATTCTCACTTATGACCAATTTTAAGTATTTCTTAGGAATCGCCAGCCTTTCTATGTTATTAGTCGCTTGTGGCGGTGCTGCCGAGCAAAAAACGGAAAACAATGATGCCGCAACTACAACCACTGAAAATGCTGCGCCAGCAAATGGAGCTTTCGCGGTTGATGCAGAAAACAGTATCGTTGAATGGAAAGCAACGAAAGCCGTAGGTGGACACAATGGAACTGTGAAATTTGATGCAAGTTCTGTGAACGTAGAAAATGGTAATTTGACAGGTGGAAAATTCACCATTAATATGGGCAGTATAAAAGTATTGGATTTGAAAGATTCTGCGCAAAGTGTGGACTTAGCGGGTCATTTACAAGCTCCGGACTTTTTTGATGCGCCTAAATTCCCGACTGCTACTTTTGAGTTGACAAAAGCAGAAGCGGTAAAAGACAATCCAGAAGTTACGCACAACCTTAGCGGGAAATTCACTATTCGTGGTATTAGCAAAGACATCACTGCGCCAGCAAAAGTGAGCTTTAATGGCAAAGAAATGGCGGCTACTTCTATCTTGAAATTTAATCGCCAAGATTATGGTATCGTTTATCATTCTGCAAAAGATAAAAGTTTCGACTTGAAAAAAATGGGAGATAAGCTTATCAATGACGAGGTAGAGTTGAAATTGAATGTAAAAGCAAAAGTAAATTAATTTCTTTCAAATAAACGTTTAATCTTATCGAAAACGAAAGAGGAGATTCCGCCCTAGTGGTGGATCTCCTCTTTTTTTATAGATAAAAGGCAAAAAGAGAGCAAGAAACCTTACATGTTTTTTTAATGAAAACAAGAAAATCTATTGCATTGCCATAATGAATAAGATTTTTTTTGAGGGTTTAATATTTTTTGGGGAAATATTTTTACACCTAGAAAAAAGTTGATTATTTTCAATAATTACTTGAAAATGAACCACTAAATAATTTTAATTTTAGTATATTTATTTAAAATAACATTACCTTTATAGGCATTTAACGAAATTTCATTAGTTAATTTTGGAAAAAGTCTTGTTTTTAATAAATTTTCTTACGAACTTTGAGCCTGAAATAAAACAAAGAAAGGAATTAATCCATTATATTCTAACATTTATAAAGCTATCACACAATACTTATGAAATATACACAAACTTATCTTCAATTATGGTTGATGTTTGTTTTGGCTTTCTTATATGTGGGTTGCCAACAAGAAGAAAAAAAGGTTGAGGTTGTTACAGAAGAAAAAGCCCCTGTAATAGAAAAGACCGAAACACCTACCCCAACTCAGGTTTATTATGAAATTATTGATTCTCCTGAACAAACCTTTGGGTATGATATCTTCGTTCAGGGACAAAAAATGATTCATCAGCCTTATATTCCTGGGGTACAAGGCGCAAAAGGTTTTTCGACCAAAGCTGATGCCGAAAGAGTAGCTAAATTAGTGATAACTAAAATACAAAGAGGAGAAATGCCGCCAACAGTTAGTTTAGAAGAACTAGAGAAATTACACATAGCATTGCCTCAATTCAAGTAACAATATTGACCATTTACACAATTTTAGGTTAAGAAATTACCTGAAATTAACCAACTTGCAAAATTGATTACCTTTCAAAAATTGTATTTCTTATTTTTATTTATACAAATGCGTTCATATCAACATCTAACCTTCGCCACATCGCTCTTGTGGATTTTTATGGGTCTTACCTTCTCAGTTCATGCGCAAGGAACATGGACATTAAAACCTCAATTTGGAGGGGTTGCTCGTAAAGGAGCAGTGGGTTTTTCTATTGGTTCTAAAGCGTATGTGGGTACAGGGGAAGCGGCTAGTGGCGTTTTTAAAGATGATTTGTGGCAATTTGATGGCACTTCTTGGACTCAAATGGCAAACTTTCCTGGCGGAATTCGCACGCAATCGGTAGGTTTTACCATTAATAACAAAGGCTATATTGGTACAGGATATAATTATTCGGCAGGAAATTTTATCTATCGAAACGATTTTTGGGAATTTAACCCTACGTCTAATTCTTGGACACAAAAAGCGGATTTGCCCGCACAAGGAAGGTCAGAAGCCGTAGGTTTTTCGATTGGCGGAAAAGGGTACATTGGAACAGGCTATTATTATATTCAACCAATTGCAGAAGGGTTAAATGATTTTTGGGAATACGACCCTACAACGAATCAATGGACACAAAAAGCAAATTTCCCCGCAGGAAAACGATATGCTGCCGTAGGATTTGCCGCAAATAATAAAGGAATTGTAGGAACAGGAAGATATATTAATACCTATTATAGTGATATGTGGGAATTTAATCCTAATGGTAATACATGGACTTCTCGCCCTGCTTTGCCTGGCGGAAACCGCCGCAGAGCTGTGGGTTTTTCATTATGTGATATTGGATATGTAGGAACAGGTGAAGATGTCAATGGAACAAAACTGAGCGATTTTTATCAATACCAAGCGGCAACTTCTTCTTGGGCAGCTATTACCCCTTTTCCTGGAGGTACTGTTGAAAGTGCTGCCGCTTTTGTTTTTAACAATAAAGGCTATATTGTTACAGGGAATTATACAGCAGGATTGTCTAAGATTTTTTACGAATTTACCCCTAGTACACCTTGCGTGAATCCTTGTGGCTTAACTCAACCCGCAGGTGCAGACAAAACGATTTGTTCGGGAAATAGCGTATCGATTGGTTCAACCTCTGTGGGAGGAATGTTATATTCTTGGTCTCCTTCTACGAGTTTAAGTTCGGGAAGTGTTGCTAATCCAACGGCTTCTCCCAATAATACCACTACTTATTATGTGTTTATTACCAATGCTGCTGGCTGTTTCCAAACGGATACGGTAGTTGTTACGGTAAAACCTTCTCCCACAGCCAATGCAGGCGCACCACAAACGATTTGCGCTAGTCAATTGGTTCAAATTGGGCAAACTGCGGTAGCAGGTGTTACCTATTCTTGGTGGCCAAGTACCGCTTTAAGTAACCCTGGTATTTCTAACCCATTTGCAACGCCCACCACTACTACGACCTATACTTTGTATGCGACAGGTTCAAACGCTTGTACCGCGCAATCTTCGGTAACAATTACGGTAAATTCAGTTCCTACTGGATTAGCAGGTGCCAATAAAAGTATTTGTATAGGACAAAGTACAACGATTGGTTTGACTTCTGTTTCAGGTTTAACCTATGCGTGGTCTCCCTCAACAGGCTTAAATGCAACAAATATTGCCATGCCTACGGCAAATCCAACGACTACAACATCTTATGTATTAACCGCAACCAATTCTTCTAATTGTCAAAGAAAAGATACCGTTGTGGTAACTGTAAATCCATTGCCTACTGCCAATGCTGGCGCAGATAAAAATACCTGTGCGGGTGTTCCTGTGCAAATTGGAAATACGGCAGCCGCAGGTTTCTCTTATGTATGGACTCCTACTACGGGCTTGAGCAATCCTAACATTGCCAATCCAACCGCTACGATTACAAGTACTACTACTTATAGTTTGACTGTAACTAACAATCAAACAAACTGCTCTGCAACAGATGTAATGGTAGTGATAGTAGCACCTGCGCCTACTGCTAACGCAGGCGCGGATAAATCCACTTGTGCAGGAACAGCAGTAAGTATCGGTTCTGCTGCGGTAACAGGTGTTACCTATTCATGGTCACCTGCAACAGGATTAAGTTCTGCTACGGCAGCAAACCCAAGTGCAAATCCAACAACAACAACAACTTATACCGTATATGCTTCTAACGGAAACTGTACGGTTTCAGACCAAGTAGTAGTAACTGTAAAACCTTTGCCTGCGGCAAATGCAGGAGCAGACCAAACCATTTGTTCGGGTTCTTCGGCACAAATTGGGCAAACTGCTGTATCAGGGGTAACTTATTTATGGTCACCTTCTACAGGATTGAGTTCCGCCACAGTCGCGAATCCAAGTGCGTCGCCCACCTCCACAACTACCTATACTTTAACTGCTACTTTAAATGGTTGTACCAAAATAGATAATGTAATAATTACAGTAGCAGCTGCGCCTACTGCCAACGCAGGTGCAGATAAAACTACTTGTGCAGGAACAGCAGTTAGCATTGGTGCTACTGCGGTGGCAGGTGTTACCTATTCATGGTCACCTGCTACGGGATTAAGTTCTGCCACAGTTGCCAATCCTTCGGCAAATCCCACAACCACAACCACTTATACTGTTTACGCAAGCATAGGAAATTGTACTAAATCAGACCAAGTATTAGTAACTGTAAAACCTTTACCTGCAGCAAATGCAGGGACAGACCAAACTTTATGTTTGGGTTCTTCAATACAAATTGGACAAAATACGGTAAATGGCGTAAGCTATTCTTGGTCACCTGCTACAGGCTTGAGTTCTGCAACAATTGCTAATCCGATTGCCTCTCCTACGACTACAACTACTTACACTTTAACCGCTACTTTAAACGGTTGTACCAAAACAGATAATGTTACAATTACCGTAGCTTCTTCTGTTACGGCAAATGCTGGCGCAGATAAAACGATGTGTTCAGGAACGCCTGTAAGTATTGGTTCTGCTGCAGTAGCGGGGGTAACGTATTTATGGTCACCTGCAACAGGATTAAGCTCTGCTACCGTTGCCAATCCAACGGCAAATCCAACGGCTACCACAACTTACACTTTAACGGCTTCTGTTGGGAATTGTAGTAGTTCTGACGCGGTAGTTGTTACGGTAAAACCTAGCCCTGCGGCAAATGCAGGAGCTGATAAAACTATCTGTGCAGGAAGTTCAGCGCAAATTGGGCAAACAGCAGTAACAGGTGTAACGTATTCATGGTCGCCTAGCACAGGATTAAGTAATGCAAATATTGCTAACCCTGTTGCATCACCTACGGCTACCACTACCTATACTTTAACTGCTACTTTGAATGGTTGTAGTAAAACAGATGTGGTAATTGTGAATGTGGGAGGAAGTGCAACTGCAAATGCAGGTGCTGACAAAACAATGTGTATCGGCTCACCTGTAAGTATTGGTGCTACTGCTGTGGCGGGAGTTACCTATTCATGGTTTCCTACAACGGGATTAAGTTCTGCTTTTGTTGCGAATCCTACGGCAAATCCAACGACGACAACAACTTATACGGTATATGCTTCTGTTGGAAATTGTGGAGGTTCAGACCAAGTAATTGTTACTGTAAATTCGCTTCCTACGGCAAATGCAGGAGCTGATAAAACGATTTGTGCAGGCGGTTCTGTGCAAATTGGAACTGCTGCAGTTTCTGGGATGACTTATAATTGGTCTCCTAGTACTGGATTAAGTAATGCAAATACTGCTAATCCTATTGCATCGCCTACAGCTACTACCACTTATACTTTAACTGTTACCAATTCAAATACAGGCTGTAGCAAAACTGATGTTGTCATTGTAAATGTAAGCAGCGGCGCATCTGTAAGTGCAGGGGCGGATAAATTTATCTGTACAAATGGCAGCACTTCAATTGGAGGAACAGCCGTAACAGGTGCCTCTTATTCATGGTCGCCTGCCACAGGTTTGAATAACATTAATATTGCAAACCCAACAGCCTCTCCTTCGGTTACAACCACTTACATCGTTTATAATCTTGCGGCAACTGCGGGTTGTGGCGCGACTGATACGGTTATTGTTACCGTACTTACGCCACCAACTGCAAATGCTGGTGTAGATAAAACAATTTGTGCAGGCGCATCGACGACAATTGGTGTTGCTGCAGTTGCAAATCTTACCTATAGTTGGAGTCCTGCTACGGGTTTGAGTTCAGCTGCGGTAGCGAATCCAACTGCATCGCCTACAACGACAACTACTTATACTTTAACTGTTACCAATCAAGGAGGTTGTTCTTCTACTGATGTGATGATAGTAACTGTCAATGCTTCTCCTGCCGCAAATGCAGGACCTGATAAAATGATATGTATTGGAAATAGCGTGCAAATTGGAGCAACTGCTGTAACAGGTGTGAGTTATTCATGGTCACCTGCTACGGGATTAAGTTCAGCAAGTGCTTCTAATCCAACAGCATCTCCCACGACAACGACTACCTATACTTTAACTACAACGAGTGCTAGTAATGGTTGTAGTCGTACAGACCAAGTAACAGTTACGGTAAATTCCTTGCCACAAGGAACGGCGGGTAGCGATAAAAATTCTTGTTTAGGAGGAAATGCGCAAATTGGAACAACCGCAGTAGCAGGCTATAGTTATAGCTGGAGTCCTGCCACAGGTTTGAGTAGTGCAAGCGTTTCTAATCCAACGGCATCGCCTTCGGTTACAACTACTTATACTTTAACGATTACAGATAATAATACGGGTTGTAGCAAAACAGACCAAGTAGTTGTAAATATTACTTCTGGTCCTGGTGCGAATGCAGGAGCTGACAAAGGGATTTGTCAAGGTCAATCAGTTCAAATTGGAACTGCTGCAATAAGTGGATTAACTTATCTTTGGACTCCTAGCACGGGCTTAAACTCAACCACAGGTGCGCAGCCTTTTGCCTCTCCTTCTGTTACAACTACCTACACTTTAACGGTAACAGATCCTAATACAGCTTGTTCTAGTACAGATTTGGTTACAGTAATTGTAGGACCTTCTGCTAGTTTTAATGCAGGACCTGATAAGGCAATTTGTATTGGCGGAAGTGTGCAAATTGGAGCTGCTCCAGTTTCTGGTTATTCTTATAGTTGGACTCCTTCTACTAATTTGAATAATGCATTGGTTGCAAATCCGATTGCAAACCCAACAGTTACAACGGTTTATCAAGTTACTGCTTATACAACAAGTGGAGGTTGTGGCGCGATTGATACGGTAATCGTTACAGTGAATAGTTTGCCAGTAGCAAATGCAGGCGCAGATAAAACGGTTTGTTCTGGTTTGTCTGCTCAAATTGGCTCGGCAGCAGTAAGTGGAATTACTTATTCCTGGACACCTACCACAGGTTTGAGTAATCCTAGTATTTCTAATCCAACGGCAAGCCCTTTATCTGCAACGACTTATACCGTATTTGCTATCAATAGTTCTACGGGTTGCACAACTTCAGACCAAGTTCAAGTAACGGTAAGCACTAGCCCTACGGCAAATGCAGGGGTGGATAAAACGTATTGTCAAGGAACACCTGTACAAATTGGTACGACTGCGGTAAGCGGTTTGACTTATACTTGGTCACCTTCTTCTACTTTAAGTAATGCTTATGTTTCTAATCCTTTAGCAAGCCCTAATTTCACAACTACTTACAATTTGACGGTAAGAAATGCAGCGGGTTGTACGGCTACAGACCAAGTAACGGTTACTGTAAATGCGAGTTTGAATGCGAGTGCTGGGGCAGATAAAAATATTTGTATTGGAAACACTGTGCAATTAGGTACAACAGGAGCTACGGGAGTTTCTTATAATTGGAGTCCAAGTACAGGATTGTCTTCTAATACAGTAGCTAATCCGATTTCAAATGCTACGGCTACCACGACTTATATTCTTACAGTAGTAGGAAATGGCTGTGTAGATAAGGACACTGTGGTTGTAAATGTAAATCCAAACGTTGCGCCACTGGTAAATGCAGGGGCAGATGTTACGATTTGTCAAGGAGAATATGCAAATATTGGGGCAAATGGAATTAATGGAATTAATTATGCTTGGGCACCTGCCGCGACTGTTGTAAACCCCAATATTGCGAGTACTTTGGCGGCTCCCAATGCTACGACTAATTATATTTTAACTGCCACCAATGGTGCTACAGGTTGTGCAAGCAAAGATACCGTAAAAGTTACAGTAAATCCTGCACCTAATGCAAATGCAGGTCCCAATAAAACAATTTCGCTAGGAGGAACGACTGCGATAGGAACAGGGGCGCAAGCAAATGTAAGTTACAATTGGAGTCCGAGTATGACATTGAGTGCTGCTAATATTCCTAATCCAATTGCTTCTCCGACCACTACCACCACATACATTGTAACGGCAACGAACAACAATAATGGGTGTATTGATAGAGATACAGTGGTTGTGTATGTTACTGCACCTATTTGGATTTCTTCTCATAACAAAACTACGGGAATTGACGAAAATCGTGCACAAAATACTGTATATCAAGTATATCCAAACCCTACGGAAAATGTATTGAATGTTACATCAGCAGAAATGATGGAAGGTGAGGTAAAACTTTCGATTAAAAATAGCATAGGGCAAACTTTATGGTTACATGAACTAAGCCTACAAGACGAAATGATAAATCATGTCATAGATTTGTCGAATTTTGCGCAAGGGGTATATTTCTTGCAAATAGAGCAGGCAGGGCAAATCATTACGCATAGAATTGTAAAGCAATAAAGTAGGGGATAGTTGATAATGAAAAATTACAATAATTGACCTATTCTTGTTTATTTGCGATAGTAAAATACGAAAAAAGGAAAGGTGTGGTTAAGTTTCGACTTAACTACACCTTTTTATTTTACAAGGAATTTGCAAAAACGGAAAATTTCTTGTATTCTTGTGATAGATTATCGTATTACAAGAGATGAAATTAACAATCACAGCCTATTCTACGGCTTTGTTTTCCACTTGGTATTTTATAGAAGAATTGAATTTGTTGTTAGATGCGGGTGAGGGTTTAACCTCTGCTTTATTGCATAAGGCAAGAAAAGTAGAAAATGTTTTTATTACACACGCAGATAGAGATCATTTGATGGGTTTACATCAGTTTAATCAACTCAATGCAAAACCTGGGTCTCCTACCATTCATTATCCAAAAGATTGTGGCTCTTTTCCTGCAATGGAAGCCTTTACAAAGAAGTTTGACACGCATGTTTCAGGTACAATTTGGACACCTTTGGTTGATGGCGAGAAAATTTGGATAAAAGGCGATGTATATGTACAAGCAATTAAAAATCATCATGTTATCACACAAGAAGGTAAACATAGGAGCTTCGCTTATAAGGTAGTTTCTGTCAAACATAAACTCAAGCCAGAATTAACAAAGTTGCCCGCCAAGGAAATCCGAGCCTTGATTAAAACAGAAGGAAAAGAAAATACACACATCGAAATAGCAACGAATTTATTATGTTATAGCGGTGATACGCCCGTTGAAAATTTTGAACATTGGCATGGCTCACAGGTTTTGATTCACGAGGCTACTTTTTTAGGCGGTGAACATGATACAAATTTGTGGGTGCATGGAAATCAACATAGTACGTTGGAAGAGGTGATTGCTGCTGTGGCTAATATTAATTTAGAAACGTTGATTTTGGGACATTTTTCCTCTCGCTACTCTCCCGAAAGAATAGACGAAGAGATTAAAAAATTATGTAAAAAGTATCAAATCACGATTCCTGTGTACCGAATCTTGCCTGGACAAACTGTAAAAGATATTTTAAGCGATTCTACACACAGAGTTGTGTAAAGTCTTGCCTTTTCCTAAAAAAATATGCCAAGATACGAATTTTTAAGCCAAACGGTGCCGCCTGTCGAAATTGCCTTAGAATGGCAAAAATATGTGAACAAGGTGCGTTTATTTTACGACGGAGAATTGATTGATAATCAATATGATGTGAGTGATTATCAGGAAGGGCTCACTTTTACAACACCTGAAGGAAAAGAGTTGGTGGTTCAAATTCGAAAAGGTTGGGTGGAAGGATTTAATCAGGTAAAAGTTGATGTGCAAGGCGAAAATGCCACGCCACAACGCAAATTAGATGTCCTAAATCTTCGATTTAACACCTATTGGATAAGCGGAATTGGGATAATGAATGTATTTATCGCAAGTTTATGGCTTTTGCAGGGGTTTAATTATCAAGTAATTACCACTTTTATAATTGCTTCTTTAGAATTTGGCTTGTTATTTTGGTTAAAAGAAATTCCTAATATACGCAACCAAAACCTTGTGTTATTCGCATTTTTATTAGATATTGTTTTATCATTTGCAGGTATTACGCCTCGAAAATGGATAAAATTGGGCTTACTAGGCTACTTTTTGATTCGAAATTATCATTCAAAAACGGAAGAAGAACTGCCCGAAGATTTGGCAAACAAGATAGAACAAATCGGAAAATCAGAAGAATGACACACTTTTGGGAAAATTCTGTCATGGTATTACAACGAATTACCCGAAAAGTCGTATATTTACCCAAATTATGATTTAATTTGGACTACCAAGACTGTTACAAAACTTGTTAGAGCTAAAAAAGCGAGAATCCCCTATTATTTATAGAATTTTTTTGCTTTTTTTGCGTTATCAAATTAGTTAAAAAATCACACTACAAAATCCATTATCTAAAATATTATGATTCGTTTTCTTTCATTATCCATCTTACTCTGTACCTATTTTGGCTCGCTGATGGCTCAACCTCTGCTGAATAAAAAGTTTGGGGAAGATAAAGGCGATAAAGCAGAAGCAATTGTGCAAACTACTAATGGTGATTACATCATGGTGGGTTATACTTTTCCAAAAGGAAGAGATAATGCCGACATTTGGGTGATTCGTATGTCCAAAAATGGGGATAAGCTGTGGGAATATAAGCCCCTAAAAGACGGACATGACTTTGTGTCTGACTTAATTTTGGCAAAAGATGGCGATATCGTTGTTGCGGGAAATGTAGGCGTGAAAGGAGATAGTCGCAATACAAAAGGGTGGATTGCTAAGTTAGATGCAACGAAAGGAACGCTTAAATGGGAAAAAACCTTTGGCACAAAAGGCGAAATTGTAAGAGATGTTATTCAAACTTCTGATGGCGCTTTTGTCTTTGCAGGTGCTTCAGCTACGATGACAAAAGGCTCTTATGATTTGTGGGTAGGAAAACTTTTTGTCAATGGGGATTTGATGTGGGAGAAAAAATATGGTGGCACGCAAGATGATAGAGCGACAAGTGTCGTAGAAACAAAAGATAGAAATATTCTTGTTGGCGGCTATACCATGTCTTTTGGAAATGGCATGAAAGATATGGCTTTACATAAAATAGAGCTTGCTACAGGGAAAGAAATGTGGAGTAAAACTTATGGCTCAACCTTAAATGATGTGCTAACAGGTTTGTTAGAACTTCCTAACGGACAAATTATTCTTTGTGGAAATACACAATCTGATAAAACGCGCGGTGCTGGTAGAACGGATGGCGAGTTAATTTTGGTTGATAAGGCTGGAACAGTTATTTGGGATAAATTATATGGCAAATCAGGAGATGATAGCTTCGAAAGTGTGATTAAATCGAATGATGGAAGCTTGGTTGTGGCAGGAAGTCTTGCTGATAAAGGAATGTGGGTGCAAAAAATCAATATGCAAGGTGAGGTTGTTTGGCAGGCTTCTACTACCAATGATTTAGATGAGCAAGCAAATGCAATTTCTGTTACCAAAGAAGGAGGATATATTGTAGCTGGGGTTTCTAAAAATGGTTCAGCTGGTGAAAGCGATGCTTGGGTGTTTACTGTAACGGATAAAGGTGCGTTTAAAAATGAAGTACCAGCAGTTGCCGTAAATCCTGCAAAACCTACTTCTGACCCTAAAAAACCTGGCACCAATGATCCTAAGAAGCCAACCAAACCTAGCACTAACGGAACGTCTGTGGCGGGAACTCCAACCAAACCAGCTCCTGCAAAACCAACTCCTACAAAACCTGATGCAACCAAACCAAATCCAAACTTGACCTTGGAAAAAGGAGAAACTATCGAGGATTTGATGAAGCCAAACTTGTATATTTTGGCAGTGGGCGTTTCAGATTACAATGACCCTAAATACAACCTTACTTTTGCACATACCGATGCTGATTCTGTGGCGGAAATGTTTGCAACGATGAAAGGGAAAATTTTCAGAAAAGTTCAAGTGAAAAAATTATTGAACCAAGATGCAAGTTTGGTTAATATTAAAGTAGCTATCAATGAGTTAGAGCAACAAGCGACCCAAAAAGACATGGTGTTAATGTTCTTTTCTTCTCATGGTGCGCTGGATAGTAAAGGAAATTTATACATTTTGCCTTATGATTTTAGCCCTGTAAGCCTTTTTGCTACGGGTTTGAATATCAAGGATATAACAAGCGGCGTAAATGGTACGCCTTGTAAAAAATTGATTTTCTTAGATGCTTGTCATAGCGGCGAATCGGGCAATGATTTGTTAGAATTTGCTTCTTTAAAAGATGCGAGCATTGACAACATTGTGAAAGAAGTAGCGGAAGCTGATCCAGGAATTAGCATTATGACTTCTTCTACGGGCAAAGAGTATTCTTACGAAAAACCATCTTGGGGACACGGCGCATTTACAAAAGCTATTTTGGAAGCTTTGCGTGGTGGTGCTGATTTTAACAAAGACAAAACAATTGGTTTTGCAGAGTTAAACCTTTATGTTTCTGAAAGAGTAAAAGAATTGACCAAAGGGAAACAACATCCTTATACGCCTATCAATATTTTTGGAAACATTCCTTTGTTTGTTTTGCCATAATTAATTATTAATCAAAGATTTAAACTATAAAAAAGGAGGCTCACTTTTTAAAAGTGAGCCTCCTTTTTTATTATATTTTACCTATTCCAACTTAATATTCAGCATACCGCAAGCGTTTAGATTCGATTCTAATTTCAATGACCGCTCCACCGTTCCATCGCTAATAGACATAGAAATCGTATTGGGCGGGACGTTTCCTAAATTATGTGCATATAAAATAATGAAATTATCGCCCTCATTCAGCTCAACTTCAATAGCTTTCTTTGCTTTTTGCAAACCGAAATGTTCTAACACCCAAACACCATTGAGATTTAAAGAAAGTGTATCATTGTCTTGCGCCCCATGATCCCACACTAATAGTTTTACTTTTTTATTATGAACAATCACTTCTTCGGGCTGTTTCACGCGCCTATCGAGAATAGATTGTGGCTTGCCTCCTTGTGAATATTTTACAAGTTCAGGCTTTTTCGGCTCTTTTTTAGGAGCAGGTGTAATAGGTTTCGGTTCTGGTTTGATGACGGAAGGTGTACTTACGACATCAGGGGTTTTTGGCTCATTTTTTTCAATGGGCTTTTCTTTTTTCTCATTTTTCGCCAACTTACAATCGTTTACGCGCTGAGGTTCAGAAGATTGTGCGCATTTAGCAGTAGGGGAGGAAACTAATACACGATAATCTCCTGCTTTTTTTGCATAAAAAGTAGGTTGAGTTGCGTTAGGAATCAAATTGCCGTCTATCGTCCAGCGATAGGTCAAATCTTTTTGCACTTTGGTAAATAATTTTACAGAATCTCCATTGCAAATAGTCAAAGGAGGCATTTCCATTTTGTTATCCTTAAAACCATAACGCGAAATCACCAAAGTAGGTGCTTTTTGAGGCGAAGGACTTGCATCAATCAAAGCGCGACCTCGTACATTTCCCGCAAAAAACAAATCGCCATCATCATCAGTAAAAATTGTAGGCTCTTGGCGATCATCTTTGTTTGCATTTTGTCCCTGCCACAAAGCTGTCATCGGCTCTTTTGAACCAACAATGTGGCGTGTCAAGAAATAATCATCAGGTGAGCGTGTGATGCCACATAAATAAATGTATTCTCCGCCTGTTTGCGCAATTCTCACCTTTTTTATTACTGAAGAAGGTGCGTAAACGGCATCTTCCCAAGTAGGATTACCAAAATTATTATATTTATAAATACGATTATTTAATACAAGATAAATGAATCCATGACAATCTATTTTCATGTCGCCTGTACCATTAGGCATCGGCGAAACGGCAATGCGTTTTACCCAGTCTTGCTTGCCATCTGCTGTAAATTTTGCCAAAAAGAAATTATCTAAATTAAGGGCTGCCCTCAAAATAGGACTTCCAAAATTGGCAATTCGCTCAAATTCGCCAATCATATACACATTTCCTATACAGTCTGCTCCCAATCTTGCGCCAAAATCGTCTTTCATTCCATCAACCGCAATTACGCGCATCCATTCTAATTTCCCAAAAGGATTGTGTTTTGTGAGAAAAACGCTCCCTCTCCCTGCGGGAAATAAGGTTTCTCCCTCCAATTCTAAAGTATCGGTAAACCTACCCATCGTAAAAATGTTCCCGTTTGCGTCAATTGTCATGCCCAAAGTAGTAGGGTTTTTAGTGTTTTTTTGCCAAAGAATTTTCCCTTCAGGCGAATATTTTGTTAGAAAACGACTGTCACTTGCCATAACAACATTCCCTTCCCCATCAGCATTCATGTAAAAAGCCTCTTCTTCATAAGCTAATTTTTCAGTTTTTGACCAAAGCAAATTCCCTTTATAATCATAACTATTCAGAATCTTCTCCCCTTTGTGAATCCCACTTAATAAATAATTACCTTTTCCCACTTTGTCTAAACTCTTGACAATGAAATCTTTTGCTTCAAATTTAGGCAAAACAGCAGGAAACCATTCAGGTTCTAATACTTCCTCTTTTGTTCCTTTGTTGGCATTTTGCTCATTTTGCAATAGAGGGGCTTGCATTTTTTCAATTTTTACGGCATTCGAATAAGCAGCACAAGTTTTATTAGCGGCTTTTACGCGATAAATTCCCGGCGTATTGGCATAATAGGTTAAGGCTGTCGCACCTGGAATTGCAATGTCATTTTTTGTCCATTGATAATTGGTTTCATAGGATTTTTGAATCCGTAAAGGTGTTGAATCTTCTGGGCAAAGCCACTGAACACTTGCCGAAATTTGCGCTTCGGGTATGTCATGGAAAAAAATCGGCTTAGGTTTTGAAGTTTCAGTACAACCCTCCATTCTTCTCACTACAAAGTAAACGCCTGATTCTTTGACATTTAACCATCTTTCTGTGGCATATAAAACGGGCTTGCTATCTTTATACCATTGGTAATTAACATCTTTCCCCATCGTAAAACCCACTTCAAGTATGACAGAATCGCCTTTACATTTCACGATGCTTCCTTCTGGAAAAACGGTAATGTCTTTACAGGCTTTCAAATCTAAGCGAAAAATATCGTGGCTGCCGTAGGTATTGGTTTCAGAACACCAATAAGCGTAACGCCCATCTGCGCTCATCTGAAAATCAAAATCATAACCTGCTGTGTTGATAGGTGAGCCAATGTTTTGGGGTTTACTCCAATTTGTCCAAGTATTGTCAAGCCGTTGAGAAAAGAAAATGTCATGATTTCCTCTTCCGCCATGCCCATTGCTATCAAAAAAGAGAAATTTGCCATCTGGCGAAAGGTAAGGTGCATCTTCATCGGCGGGAGTATTCAACACATCGCCCATATTTATGGGAGTTGACCAAGTAGAATCGTTAAGCGGGAAACATACGTATAAGTCTGTTCCGCCATAAGAGTCATCGGCTACATTCGTGATAATCAAGGTTTTATCTTTGGTTAAAAAGTAGTCCTTATATGCACCTTCGTGTGCATATCCCTTGATAGTTAGCCCTTTTTGCTCGCCCCAACTCCCGTCAGTGTTATTTTTGATACAATAAGCAACCCCTGCATCTTTTTGCCCAATTCGATTTGAAACGCGATTGAGCCACAATGTATCGTGTTCTTTGGATACTTGCCATACAAAATTTTGCTGGGTCGAATTTAAAGGAGGACCTGGGTGAATTGCTTTTTGCCATTTTTCATTTTCGTCTTGTGTGGCTATCCAAATATCCCCTGCATCTTTTATTCCTGCAACATTTGAAGGCATATTTCTTCTCCAAAAATACAAAGTTTTGCCATCAGGCGACAAAGTTGGCTCTCGCTCTTCATATTCGGAGTTGACTTCGGGGGGGAGATGCTCCGCTTTTTGCGCCAACATTGTGCTTACATGAAGGCACAAGCAAAAAAGCAAAAAAGTACGTATCATATTGGTTAGTTTTAAGGTTGAGTACGAACAAAGATAACTGCAATAAATTTCATTAGAGTTCCGAACCTGCTAAAAGTTCGGAACTCTAATGAAATTTGCCATGATTCAAAAATAAGGAATATTTTTTGAAACAGATGTTTTATTTTTTTAATTTCATTAAAGTAAATGGTACATCTGCTTCAGTATCAAAACTTTCCTTTGTATCTCTTAAATACAAAACATTTTGCTCTATTTGAAAAGCAAACCTATCTGTCACACCATCATCTGTGGTAACGAATAAAATGCCATTCTCTAATTTCCAGTTTCCTTCGTGCGATCCTTCACTTGGTGCTGAAAAAATTGCTTTTCCTCCACTTTCAAATGACAACTTAATGCTACCCATTTCTGGCGTAATTTCCTTACATTCTCCATATTTTAGGCAAATTTCGGAAACAGTCCATTCTCCCATCAAGTTTCTAGCGGAAAAATGAGGCATAACATTCACAGAATACCAAGTTTCGTAATCTTTGAACGTTGGAAATGAGGTAAGCATCTCAAATAATTCCTTATCGTTGGGATTTGGGAAATAAATGAAATTAAGGCAAGAGCCAATGTCTTCTGTCTTGTAATTCAAAAAGTTAGCCAAAGGCAAGCCGCGCCCTTGTTTGGAAATCATGGAATAATTTAAAGAAGCCCAATCTTGAAAAGGTTCATTGTCAAAAGAAGGCTCACTAAAATTGCCATTTACATCAGAAGAAAAAGACATTACTTTTGTTCCTACAACTTTGACACTGAATAAATTTTCGACTACATCGGAAGGCTCGATAGATAATGAAGAAATTTGTACAACTTCTGCGCCATCTAAATCACAACAATCGCAGTAGTAGAACAAAAATCTTTCGTTTTTCAAGATATTCATTAAACTTTCCGCTTCTGCTTTTTCCATCCACGTAATAGAATCTGCCCAACTCAAGAAACTGAAAAAAAGCATTGAAAGAAAGAGAGTTGTTTTTCTCATCGTTTTAATATTTAAAAGGTAGTAATTTTATTTTTCAGGGAATCTAAAGCCATGAAAGTACATTTCACGAATATTATAATTTAGCTCATTTTCGGGTGTATGAATAATGAACATCACTGCCATAAATTGGGCATCTGTCCAAGTCTTCACTTCATACTCTTTGCCCTCCGCATCTTCCCAATAATCAATTATGCCAATCGCGCTTTCATTTTCGGGATGTATATGCCCTAATCCGTAACCTGCGCTATTTTTTATTTCTAGCTGTTCTTTTAAAAAATCTAAATAGCTCATTGTCAGCTTATTCAATACATCTTTTTGGATACTACTTTCCTCCTTTATTTCTTCCGAAAATTGAACTAAAATGAAACCAAACTCTTGTTCATTCCAAGTTGCCGAGCAAATATAAAGGTCAGAACTATCGTTTGAGGTAGAATGTTGAATTTGAGTAGGTTCGCTCGGAAAATAAACGGCACAGCTCGTCTTTTCAATCGGATATTTTTTGAATCTAGGGGCATTTTGCGCAACAACTGTTGTACTAAGCATCAAGAAACTCATGCAAAGTAAAAAAGTTTGAGGAAGGATAAAACCTGAAAATAATTTCATAAGATTAAATAAATAAAGGGTGAATCTACTGATTTTTTTTCTTTTCCTCCAAAGCCTTTTTCAATGCATCCAATTTCGCACGTTCTTCTGCCTCTCTTTTAAGAATTTCTTCTTGCGTCAATTTCGAGTATTTATTAGGCTTAAAAGATTTATCTTTTGATTTATCATACTTATCTCCATCAACTTCTTTGTTTGCCCATTCCAAACGTTCTTTAATTTTGGCTTCTTTCTCTCTAGTCATGCCAATTTCTTCGTTAGAAACCAAAGTTACGTCTTTGTACCATACAAAACGCTTTTTTCGCTTATCAAAAAACAAGCCATCTTGCGTTCCATCTGCTCCCAATTCCCATAGTTCTTGGGGCTTTTTAGAACCTCTAGGCATCGCCAAATGATCATATACAATCATATTCAGTGCTTTGCCTTTGTTGTTAATTTTAACGGGTGCAGAATTCAACGAAAAAGGTGAATTTTCAGAATATTTGAATACATTTCTAAATTTCGGAAATTGCGAATAATAGAAAATAGGAGAGCCAAACATTGCCATATCAGGTTTTGCAGGGTCAAACCAAATGACATCGGCAAATTTATAATTACAAGTATTGTCTGAGCCATTCCAACCTAAGACCAAATAGACTTTACGCTTTTGCGGCTTGGGTTCGGTGGCTTTATAAACATATTCGGGCGTAGGGTAGCCGTCTCCCTCGCGGTGGAAACGCCCTTTTTCATCGGTAAAACTCCCCCCCTTATATTTTACCTTTTTCATGCCCTTTTTATTTTCGTAGGAAATTACCTCATAACCTGAAATCGTTTGCTTCCCTTTTTCGGGATAATACAATCCGCCCAACCAAGTCGTATTGTCTAACATTGTTCCTTCTACCGAA
This sequence comes from Bacteroidia bacterium, assembly GCA_046160275.1. Classification (GTDB taxonomy): domain Bacteria; phylum Bacteroidota; class Bacteroidia; order J057; family J057; genus JBJXHA01. The sequence goes on from JBJXHA010000271.1 coordinate 27,806, forward strand.
CCTTTGGTTACTTTGTCTGCTCCTTCAATCAATGGGATTACGATAACTGCTTGTTTACCAGTTGGGTAAGTATATTTTCTTTGAATTAAACCAAAATAAAAATGTTCCTCTTTACCAAAATATTCCTCTTTCTTGGTGTCCTCAATGTACCAAGTAAATACACGAAAGCTATTATCATCGGCGCGCAAAACGGATAAAGTTCGCAAAGAATCGAAATTATACTCGTAACTTTCTGGGCGTTGCAAGGTCTCAATTAACAATTTGCTGAAAGTTTTATTGAGTTCCTGTTTGTATTCTAGCGAGTCGTGGTTTAAAATGTCAAACGCCATTCGTTTGAGTTTCTTTTCCACTTCGGGCAAAGAATTTTGTGCATTTGCGAAACTTAGCCCAAATAACACAATAAAAATAGCACTAATGTGAATGATACTTTTTGCTTTGATTTTCATACGAATAGATGACTTTATACTTTTTAGGTAATGGAGAATGAATAACTGATAATGTAAAATAGTTTTAACTTGTTTATTATCAATGCTTTGCCCAGAAATATTAATACAACCTAACCCTTAGCTAGTAATTATCTTAATACCATTGAGATAACCTTATCAAAAAGGAACAAATATTATTCCATTAACTTAAAATAAGGGTAGATTATTGCAATTTTGCGAAGACCAAAGAGATAGAAATACAGGTTTTACAAAGGAGTTTCCTCATAAATTTTTTCCATATTTTTGAGTGCCAACCAACCTAACTCGCCATTAGGCAATTTTACATTTGCCCAATCTCCCAATTCTTCTTTGATTTCTACTTTAATGCCTGCTGTTATTTTGCGAACAGTCGCGCTTTCCTCGCCTGGTTTGGCTTTTAGTTGTGCCTCATTTTGTAGAATAATGGCAAAACGGTTGAGATATAAAACATCATAACTACTCATGTAAGCAAAACGCCCTATAATTGCCAAGAACAGAAATAAAATCAACATTCGCATTTTGTTCTTTCGGGGAGATAGGCGATAGCTTACCGCAAAAAATAAACCAATTCCCAAGAATAATAAGGCAAAAATAGCCCAAAATGTAGGCGAAAACAGGCAAGCAAGGCTTTTCCACCAACGGAAAATGAATAATTCTGGAATTGGATTTATATTATCTGTTAATTGCTTATTTGCTAAATTCAGATTATTGAGAATATCTTTATTTCCATTTTCTAACCGTAAGGCGCGTTCATAATTTAAAATGGCTTGAGGGTAATTTTTAAACTGATAATAAGCATTTCCTTCATTATAAAAAGTAGAAGCAGCTCCCATTTTTTGGTGATGCAAAGAATCAAGCAAAGAAATACACAAGGCATAACTCCCTTTTTGATAGGCTTGGTTCGCTTGAAGTATCAGATTATCAGGCGTTTGCGAAAAAGTAAGACAAAAATTTGAAAGCGAATAAAATATAAGAAATAACCAAAAATTGCGTTTCATGGAATTGTTAACTTTAAGTTGCAAAGATACAAAAAAGTTCACAATTACTTTTCTAACTTCATACAAAGAAACTGTTCTAAGTAATCTGTCAAGTGGCTAATTTTAATATGCGTTGTTAAATAAGCAATATACACATCGGGACGTACTAGCATCATTGCGGAATCTTTTACACCTAGTGCCTTAAAAAAAGGCTGATTATCAGTATTTTGAGGTAGATGAATGACTTGAAAAAGGTTTTCTGGAACTTGTTGAAGTAATTTTTCTTTTACTTCTTGGAAAAAAGCAGGTTCTTTTCCTACAATAAAAACGCTAAACTTAGGTGCTTTTAACAAGTCATAGACAGAAATTGTTTCATTTGAGGAATTTGTTTTGACAAAAAAGTAAGGCAATCTATCTCCGCAAAAGTGTGTAGCTTTTTCCGATAACTCACTGTCCTTTCCTACTTGCGCAAGCTGCATATTTCGATAATGAAAAGCTGTTTGCGAAATGGTGCGAAACAAAAACTTCTTTACCATGTCAAATCGGAAGGCTTGTGGCGCAATAAGGGGAAATACATTTAGGCGAAAAAAGCGAATAAGACTAGAATCGGAAGTCATGGCAGAAAATCCTCGGTCAGTTGTTTCCACTAATCTTTGGGCAAAAGGTAAGCGTTCTTCGTTATAAGTATCTAATAAAGAAGGACTTGCTTGTTTGTTTGTCACCAATGCCATTTTCCACGCCAAATTATACGCATCTTGTAAGCCTGTATTCATGCCTTGCCCTCCTGCAGGACTATGTACGTGCGCAGCATCGCCTGCCAAGAAAATTCGCCCTTTTCTAAAAGTATCCACTACTCGATGATGCACGCGATAAACAGATGACCATCGCACATCGCTAAAAGTTGCAGGGGTTTCCATGATGGAAGAAATGTAGGTGAGAAGTTGTTCAAAATCAATCTTTCCTTCCTCTTGATATTGTTTTGGTAAAATTCCCACCATGCGAAAACGTTTTTCTCCTTTCATGGGAAAGAAAGCAATAAACGTATTTTCTGAAATATATAAATTCAATTCTTCATAAGGTAAGTCCCAATCTACTTTTACATCTGCTACGTAAAATAAATTATCGTAAGTTCCTCCGTCAAATTTCATTTCTAAAGCATGCCGAATCGGACTACGCCCGCCATCGGCAGCAACTACCCAATCCGCATAAATGGTTTCTTCTTCATTCTCAAGGTTTTTAGTCGTAATTTTTACAAATTTATCGCGCTCCACCAAGGAGATAAACTCCGTTCCCCATTCTACTTTGATGCCTTTTTGTTTCAAAAAATCCACCAACAAACGCTCATTTTTACTTTGTTCCAAGATGTGCATAAAAGGGTAGGGGCTAATGCCTTTTCCTATTTCTCCTAAGGGAACTTTTTGCAAAGACTTGCCTTTTACAATTAAATTAACAGTGTTTGTTCTCAAACCTTGTTGCAAGGCAGCCTCCACAATGCCCATTTGGTCATAAATTTCCAAAGTTCTGGCTTGCACGGCTAAGGCTTTAGATTTATCGGTAGGACAGAGATTTTTTTCAATAATGCGAAAAGGCACGCCAAAACGCGCCAACTGGCAAGCCATCATCAAGCCGGTAGGTCCCGCGCCTACAATCAAAATAGAAATATGTTGTGTAGGTTTTTGCATGAAAAAAAGAGAATATTAAATCGTTGAATGTCCGTAAAAGCCGAGATTTCTGCCAATTTTCAGCAACAAATCTACCGCGTTTCTTCCTTTTTCGCCCAAGGCTAAGGAATACTCATTGACATATAAATCAATGTGCTGTTTTTGTACTTCAGGCGATAATTCTTGCGCGTGTTGCTGCACAAATGCCTGCGATGCTTCAGGGTGGTCAAAAGCGTATTGCACACTCGCTCGCAGTTGGCTTTCTAGTTGACGAATGACCTCATAGCCCAAAGAACGTTTTGCGACAATCGCGCCTAATGGAATAGGGAGTTGGGTATTACTTTCCCAGTGTTCGCCCAAATCTATGATTTTTTTTAACCCTAATCCTTCGTAAGTAAAACGATTTTCATGAATAATTACTCCTGCATCAACTTCATCGTTCAAAATAGCAGGCATAATGTCGTGGAAAATCAGTTCTTTTTTATTGCGATGCTTGGGAGCTGCAAAAGTGAATAAGAGATTTGCTGTTGTATTTAATCCCGGTACGGCTACAGTAAGTTGATTTTCAACAATATCCGCCAAAGAAAGAGGGCGTTTTGAGATAAGTAAAGGTCCGCAATTATGCCCCAAAGCACTTCCTGCGTCTAAGAGTTCATACTTATCCATAACCAAGCCGTAGGTATTATAAGAGATTTTTACCATATCGGGCGCGTGTTCAATTGCCATTTGATTAAGGTGAAAAATGTCGGCAAGTTGAACATCGTATTGAAATGGCTGTGTATCAATGCGTTGGTTTACCAAAGCATCAAACATGAAGGTGTCGTTTGGGCAGGTGCTGAATGCGAGTGAAATGTTCATATTTAGTAGTCAATTATTTTCGGTATTTACAGTAGATTACCATCTTAAAATGTTAATTAACAAGGGGGGAGAAGTCGATTCTTTAGAAAAAGATGGCTCAACATCCCTTGTTGTAGGTGTTGGAATAGATGGATTTGGGGCAGGAGGCTTGGAAATCGTGCTTTTTAACTTGGTTTGAAAGCCCAAACAGACCGAGAGCGAAAGCCCTTGTAGTTTATCATTACCATTTTTTACGCCTGTTTGTGCATCTGCTATATTGTCCAAATAATCCGTTGCCACAATGCGATAGGTATAACCTAGTTCTATTTGTAAATGTTTTGCGCATTGCACTCTGAAACCTACGGACAGTGGGACAGAAGGAATGACGGTATTGTAATTATTTTGATATAAACGAGAGTAAATATTGCTCACTAATGAATATCCGTTTTCGTCTTTGGCATTAAAGGTAAAAATGCCTGCCCCCGCGCTAACATAAGGCTGGAATCTATACTTCTTAAACATTCGATAACGCAGCATCAAATCTAAATACTGAAAGCGCGTGTCAACAAAGTTATTCGGTTCAAATTCTCCTACAGTTAAGAAGCGAATCTTGTCGTTTTGCTCCGTAAAACGCCCAAATCCGAAAGATAACTGCCCTTGTAAATTAGAAACGCCCTCAAACTGTGTACTTACGCAAAGTCCAGGGCTAACCCTCACAAAATCAGTTTCTCCATAAGTGAAATCACCTTGATAGTGAGAAGATAACATTCCTACTCCTACCCACAGTGTGTAGCCTTTCTCCTGAATATGAAGGTTTTGTGCCACAGCAACTACGGCAAATAGCATACTACAAAAAAACGAAAATATCCTTATCATCATAATTTTATACCTTTTCCCTTATTTACCCAACACATCTGGGATTTTTAGTTCTATCTTTTTTAGCAATAAATCGGTGTCTTTGGGAAGGTTATTTAACTGGATGAGCGTTTCTCTTTGCACCTTATATTGTGCGGCTAAAGTAGAAATTCTTTCCCCTGCGCTTGCTTGATAATAAATAAACTGCGAATTTTTGATAGCAGCAGCCTCTTTTTCTGCTTGAGATTGAGGAGAAATATCCTCATCCTCTTGTTGGCTCATGCTACCTTTGATAATTTGGTGAATCCAATCATTTCCTTGGTTCATCAAATTTTGATAATCCTGCATTTCTTCAGGTTTTACAGGTGCTTGCGTTTCTTCAACAGGCTCAAATTCAGTACCTTTTGGAGGCTCCTCCACTTTAGGTTGCGTTTTCGGCTTCCCTTTGTCCGTTTTCACGAGACTTGTATCTTTGGGTTGAACAGGCTTTACCCGAACCGGCGCGCGATAATTTCTTAGCTCTTCTTTCGGCGGATTTGGCGTTATATACAATGCAAATTGTAGCGACTGTAAATTGTCTTTGCCTTTTTTCGCGCCTAAGCTCCCAATATTATCCAAATAATCCGTACCTGTTAAATGATAGCTATACTGAAGCCCTACAGATAAATTTGGGTGAAACCGCCAATCTAGCCCTACACAAAGGGGAGCTTGTACCGTAAAAATACCGTATTCTTCCCCCACAGGGCGGCTACCGTTGTCAGGTTCACTAAGGCTTCGATTTCGTGCATCTTGAGGTGAAAAAACGAGCACGCCTACTCCTGCGCCAAGATAAGGTTTCAACCTGCTTTTGGGCAAAAAATGATACCGAATCCTTACATCTCCATAGACAAAATTCGTGAAAAAGAACTGATTTGGGAAAATGTCAGGCTCTGTTGTCATCACATCTCCTGCGTCTGCTTGGTCAGCGATGCTTCCAATTCCCATATTAAATTGCCCCTGCAATTTTTTGCGACTAGCACTTTGTAAAGAAATATTAAAACCCGGATAGACCCGCGTCCAATCGTATTTATCATCAGAAAAATCCCCTCGATAATTCCATACATTCATGCTCAATCCGATGCGAATGCCTTGCCCTTTTCGAGTAGTGCTATCTTTGAGTAATATTTTTTGAAGTGACAAATAGGAATTTGTCACCGATAAACTTCCTTGTGAGAAGGATAGTTTGGCAAATATACTCAAAAGCAAGCATAAAAACACTGGGAACCGCATAAATTTCTCTACTATTAAGATATGAGATAAACAAACTATTCAATGAAAACGCTGTTTACCCTACTTTACATCAGGAATACGCAAATAGGTGTTAGGAATTACTTTTGTGCCTATCAAGGAGTTTAATTGTTGCAATATCTCTTTTTTTACCTTGAATCTTTCTGCAATCGAGTCTAGGGAATCGCTTGGATTTACTAAGTAGTAAATGAAGCGTTTTTCCAAAATTGCCATTTCTACTTTTTCTTCTTCGGGACTTAAAGCAGCTTTTTCAGGTTCAACGATTTGTACATCTGGATCTACTTCTACAAAGCCTATGCCCGATTCTTTCCTAATTCTTTTTTCATCAGGAAGCATTTCAATCCATTGGCGAACATCAGGCAACAAAAGTAAACCTTTTGCGGGCGGAGCTTTCTCTTCCGCATTTTCATTCAGCAACAAAATGGTTGATTTTCTAATTCTAAAACGATTATACAAGCGCGTATAGGCATCGCCGGGTTTGCACTCATAATAAAAGAAATTTAAGGCACGCCATTCTTTTTCCTCTAAGCAAACCCACAAGTCAGGGCAACCGTCATTTCTAGGAGCAGGTGGCATTGGCAAATTCGAAGGAATTTTTATGCCATTTTTCGTAATATAGGTAATCGCTGCTGCCGAATCTTCTTTGGTTGCATAAGGGTCATATACCAATGTTTCATACCCCTCTTTTACTTCTGTTGGATTATTTATCAAAGAATCTTCTGCAAACAATCTATCTAAATTAGACAATCCATCGTCTTCTTTTTGATAGGGAACTTTCATCAATTCTATATTTCCGCCTAATACATCTAAGAAAACTGTTTCCTCCACAATCAAGCTATCAACGGGGCGCAAACTTGCTTTTCTTTTCTCCCATCTGCGTTTTTCTCTTGCCTCTGCCAAAATACTATCGCGCACTTGTTTAACGGAATCCTTGTTTTGTTTGGGTTTATAAATTTTAATTTCATCGCTAGGCACAATAGGTACTAACGATTTTTCTTTACGCTGCGGATTTGGGGTAACAAGCATCGTAAGTTGCAGATTTTGAAGGTAATCATTGCCTTTGCGAGTTCCTAATTGCCCCACATTATCCGTATAATCTGTAAAAATACGGCGAAATGTATAATCCATACCTAAAGCCAACATAGGCGAAACGCGTAAATTAACTCCAGCCGTTGCAGGAATATAGAAAGTAAAAGTTTCGTACTCCTCGCCCGGTGGACGAGTTTTGGGAGCTTCAAACAAAGCATTGTCTAATTGGTCGGTTGGGGCAAAAGTCATAATTCCTGCCCCCAAACTAATATGAGGTTGAATGGGAAGTGTGCGCAAAAAACGATAACGAAAGCGCAAATCTCCGTAGAAAAAAGGCGTATAAACGAAATTGTTGGGGCGAACTTTGGGGTTATCAGAAGTGATGTATTCGGAAGAACGTTGCTCTGCAAAAGTTCCCATGCCAAAATTGACTTGCCCTTTGAGGTTTGACCGCCCGTCAGTTTGTAAAGAAAGGTTAACGCCCGGATAGAAACGGGTTAATGCCCAAAAATCTTGGGTCAAATCGCCAACATAATTGGTAGCGGTCAAGCCTATTCCCACTTGTAAGGCTTTGTTTTTGCGGGATTTAGCTTGTGTCGAATCCGAAGTAGCCCCAGGTTTTGCCTCTTGCGCGTATATTATTCCTAGACTTATAAAAGTAATAATCAAGTAAATGATATGACGGGGTTTGAGCATATTTCCAAAAATGTTAAAAAGATGAAAGAGTGTTAATGTCTGATTATCAGGTAGAAAGAAAAAAATATGACGAAGCAAGGTTAATTTTTTAGGTATAACTCCTCACATAACCCTTCTTGTCGCGTGCAATATTAAGGAAATTATTCTTTATGCACTATGCTTTTTTTTCCCCCTGTAAGATTTTTGGAATTTTACTAAGCATAAAAATAACTTCCGTTTTCGTTTTTTCCATTTTTTCATTCAATAATCAAGCCAAAATGGGGTAATTCCAAAGAAAAGCCCTAGCAAAGCGAACTTTACTAGGGCTTCGTTTAGGATATTTGAGGTATTATTCTTTAATGATTTTACGAACAACACTTTCCCCTGATATTTTTCGCAAAGTTACAAGATAAATCCCTGCATTTTGCTCATTCATATCTATTTCAATTTCAGAAACCTCTGCCCCAATTTCTCTTTGATACACAAGATTTCCTAGCACATCTGTTACGCTCACTTGCGTTCCTGCTTCAAAAACTTCTTCTGTTTGTATTTTTAGCAAACCATCAGTCGGATTCGGATAAAAACGAATCGGATTGTCCATTTCTTCGGCAACTCGCGCTTGATTGTCTATTTCATGCGAATCATTTTGAGAAGAAGAAGGAACTACCATCATCGGAATTGGCGGAACGGGGCAAGCCGTAGGACATAATACAGAGGCACAAACTTTAGGCGTAGCATTCACACGAATACAAATGTTTGAACTACAATCTGGACCTGTTACAGTTAAGCAAACCATATAAGATGCCAATGGATTTGCGTAAGTTTTTGCAGGAGGCGTATAACCTACATAGGTTGTTCCATCTCCAAAATTCCATGAATACGTATAACCTGCAATAACGCCTGTAAGGTTCGTAAATGTTACCGTATTCGGCGTAGAAGTACATTGAACATAACGGAAATTGGCATTTGCGGCACAACCTGCATTATTGTTCAAGGTAATGGTTTTGCAATGAGATTTTACACAATTTGCGCCATCAACAGCACCTGTACACTGTACAGTCAAACAAATTTTATAAGTACCAGCCGCAGCAAAATTGAACGCAGGGCTTTTTAGGGTAGAAGTCCCCAATACAGTTGTTCCTGTGGCATCATAAAATGTCCAACTATAGGTCATACAGGGGTCTGTGGAAGATGCATTGGCAAAGCTAACATTATAACCGCTAATAGGTACAGTATGTGTAAAATAAGCATACATGGTTGGGCAAGGTTTCGGAACAATTATAGTTTTGCAGCATTGCGTACAACAAGAAACCCCATTAATAGTACATTTTGTAACCAAGCAAATATTATAAGTACCTGGATTCGTGTAAGTTTTAGTAGGGGGAGTTGTTGCATACGAACAAGTTCCATCTCCAAAATCCCATGTATAAGTTTTTACTCCACCTGTGCAACCTGTAGTAGTTACTCCCGAAAAAGATACTGATTTGGAATTACTACTTACTTGATAACAAAAATTGCTTGTAGCGCCTGTGGCTGGAACGGTAATCGTTTTACAGACATTTTGGGTGCAAGTACCTGTTGTTGTTGTACAAGTTACATACAAACAAACGGTAGTTGTTCCTGCGGCTGTCGCGCCTATGGTTGCGGTTTGTCCTGTTGCGCCATTTGACCAACTATAAGTAGCCGTTCCACAAGGGCAAGAAACCGTATTTGCAGTTACGCTAATAGTTCCGCAATTATCAACCGTATAAGTAAAATCTGGGGTGAAACTACAATTTACAAAAGTTACGGTAATCGGAATACAAATAGATTGCGTACAAGTTACCCCGCAACTGTTTACACAAGTTACATACAAACATACATTGTAAGTCATGGTAGTAGGCAAACTTGTGGGTTGGATAAATACGTGAGTTGGGTTAGCTAAAGTACTTGATGTGCCATCGCCAAAATCCCAACTATAAGTAGTCCCAGCCGCAGAAGAACAACCTGAAACGTTAGGTACAAAATAATAAGTGCCACATTGAGAAGTTTGGGTAAATCCTACTTGAATGTTACAAAGTGCAGGAGGCACTTGCACATTAACACAGAGTGTGTCTGAACAAACCGCGCCTGTTGCTTGTGTACAAGTTATAATTACACAAGCATTAAAAGTCTGTGCAACAGAGGTTTGTGTATAAGCATGACTGACCGTTGCGCCACCTGCCATACCTGTTCCATCGCCAAACATCCAACTGTACGAAATGGCTCCCCCCGTACAACCTGTGGGAGAAACATTAAAAGTGGCTACGCCACAACTGTTTGTTGAATAAGTGAGGCTACCTCCAATTAAACATGGGTTGGAAGAAGTTGTAGGGCAATAATTTTCAGTTACGTTTACAGATGCGCCTGATAAGGATATGCCCGTAATTTGTGCGTTAGTTGTTTGGCATTTTGTAACTTGAAAGATTTGGCAGTTATTTACTACACTATAGGTTTTAGGCAAAGAAGGGCAAGAATCCACAGAGGTAACTGTTTTTCCTTGCAAATTGGTTACTAAATTATGAACTTCTGTATTTGCTGCCGTGCTTCCCCTTGTATTAGTCGAGATGAAATAACCGCCTGTTCGTGGGTTAATGCTTTCGCTTGCAGTAGGGTGTGCCATTGTCGTAGGATAAAAACGCCCATTCGTTATAGTTGCTAATGCCGTACAAGAAGTTGGTGTTTGTAATTGCAAAAAGAAAGTTGTTCCGTTTGGAGTAGAGGTAACTGTACCTGTTCCAAGTTGAGAAGTAGCAAAATCAGGACCTGCTAAAACGTAAGTATTTTGCGAATTAGTAACCGCTGTAATGGTACGTGCATAAGTATTTGGCGCAGTCGTTGTTCCGCTTGGTGTGATGATTCCTCCCCAATTTTGTGCACCTGCAGAAGACACTTGCACTGCATAAATTTCCGTTTGCCCTGTTGATTTTGTCGCTTTACCTACCGCAATTAAGGCATTTCCTGTTCCTTGAATAATGTCATATCCCGCGCTAGATTGGTAATTTGCATTAGCAGGATAAGCCATACGCCAAACTTCTGCCCCTGCGTTGCTGATGGTGCTGATAAATAAAGAATTATTTGTACTTGTTGCGGAAGTTGTCATTTCCCCCGTAATTGCCACCCCTGGAGCGGTTGATGATGGTGTTCCTCCCCCATTCGTGAGGTCTATGGTAATTTCTCTTGGAATAAAGTTACAAGAAACTGCTGGAGTTGAACAAGAACAATTATAATAATTTCCCCAAGAAGTTGTACCTGCTGCCGTAAGTTTTGCCGCGTAAGTTGTGGTAAGCCCTGCGTTTGTGGAGGAACCCACCACCACTACATCGCTATTTGGCATTACCGCAGCTGCTACCCCTTCTTCTTGCACGCCTGTAGCCGCGCTATGTATCCTTGCCCATACCAAACCGCCATTTGCTTTGATACGTAGTAAGAAAATTTGCTTTACATTGTTAGTCGTTTTCGTTCCTACAATATAATAACCTTGTGGCGTTGTACCTGATACAGGAGCTTTTTGAATGTCTTTTACTTCATAATCGGAACCTGTAGAAAAATAAGTCCAAACAGCTAATCCAGCAGGAAGTGCAAGTTCTCCTGTTGGTTGAAAGCGAATGTACTCAATGCGTTTGTTTGCGCCATAACTTGAAGTCGTAGCAACAGAAACGAAACCATTTGCAACGGTGTCGCCAATTGCAGCCCAATGGTCTTCAGCTGCAGCTTGTATTAAGGTATTTTGTTGTGCAAAACTGACTTGCATCAAACACCAAAATACAAGAAAAATACTTACTGAAAGTCCTGATTTTTTCATGATTTTGATAGAAAATGGAAATGATAAATAAAAAATAAAAAATATTAGGTAAGGTAAACAACAACCTTTCTATTTATGTGTAGATAACGGCATTTTGTAACCGTTTTTTTTCAAATATGGCTTAATTCCTACCTTTTTAAGGTCTTGATTATCAAGTAGTAACTAGGTTTTAACCTTAGTACAAAAGTTGCCTTTTTTAATGAAAAATACAAGCGAATGTTAGAAAAAGTACTTTTATTGAATAAATTATTTATGTCGATTAATTAATGGTTAGATAAGCAATTGATAATCAATAAAATAATGCAGCCAACTTGCAAGAGTTGGCTGCATTACAGGAAAAATACAATGTAAGATTATATCTTTATTGTCTCTTTATTAAAATCAATGAATCCAAGAGAATAAGGTTCTTTATCAATGAATTAGCTACTGTTACAAACCTGCCATTTCTGCTTTTTCAATGATATAAGCAGGCCCAAATAGGCGTTTCATGCGTTTGTCAATGTCGCTAACTGTTACACGCCCATCTTTGTCAATGTCCAAGCCTGAATTTTGTTTATAGGCTTTAGAGGGTTGGGCATACAAACTATAACACATTTCTTCGGGTCGCGCCTTCGGGTATAAAATCGCTAAGTACAAATCTGTTAAACTTTTATATTCTCCATATTTTCTGCGAAAAATATCCAAGTATTGATACACATATTCCAATTGCTCCACAGGTCCCAATTTTTTGATATAATTCACAGACGTACCCATGTCTTTTGCGGTTGCGGGCATAAATTGAATCAAGCCAATCGCGCCACTTCCTCGCAAATTTTCCACTTCAGCATTAAATTTAGATTCAGAATACATTACAGACATCAACCATTCGGGGGGAATGTTTAGGCGTTGACTCACACTTTTCACCTTTTTTTCAAAGGCAGGCAAATCCGTTACATACATCCCTGCACGATCCAATAAATACAAATCGGGACGAGGATTCGCGTTTGTGCCATGATAAGTACCATAAAAATAAGAGCCAACATTTGTGAACACAATCAGTACCAAAAGAAAACTTGCCAGTTTCAAATTTCCAGAAATATTGGGCGTAGTCCAAGTATGCCATTGAATTCCTGTTTCAAAACGAGCGCGAGTGAATGAGGGAGAATAGGTATTCATCATTTTTTGATAGGTGTTTTGAATAAAGTGGAACATGAATCATTTACATTTAAGGTGGTGGCAAATGTTCTTCCTTAAATATTTAGCAAAGTTAAGAAGATTTTCTCTTGTAATGCAAATATTTTCAGAAAAAATGTTGAAAAATTTAGCAATCAATTATAACAAATAACACTAAAAACCTGATAATCAATTTGTAAGCATAATGCAGTTTTGCTAAAAAAGTTACAAATCTTTGCTAAAAAAATGCACAATTATTTAGTATTACTTTCTGCATCACTTACTTCCCCACATTGACTTTACAAAGGTAAGGCATATTTTCTATCTTTTATGCACAATTTTTACACAAATTGTTAACAGGCCTGTGTGGATAAGAAAGGAAACAATTACCCCGATGAATATAATCCTTATCTCACTATTGAAAACTTTTCAGGGAAGATGCAAGCGTTTGGGAGAAAAACAAGAAAATATACAAGCTTTTATTGGAAATTCTTAGAAAATTGAAACAATCTTCCTAATTCGTAATATCCAAAGGCTAATAATAGTCTAATTGTATAAGTATTAGGTTTGCATTATCAAGCGAAATGTTGTTTTTTTGCAGCCTAATTCACCTAGCTTTTTAGGAAGGTCATTTCGGCTATTGTTCAATGACCTAGATGAGAAAAGGCGAATTACAGAATGTTTTCAAGTTTTTTAATTAACCATAAATGATGAACAGACGAATTTTATCCATTTTATTAGCGGGTGTCCTCGCGTCAGGCAATATGATGGCGCAAGGGATGTGGATACCTTCTAAGGCAAAGACCGAAAACTTCGATGAAATGAAGGAATTTGGCTTGCAATTAAGCCCCGACCAACTGTATTCGACAGAAAACGGAAGCCTAAAAGACGCTATCATTCGCCTAAAGGGGGGAATGTGTTCGGCGGAATTTATCTCTTCGCAAGGTTTGGTGTTAACCAATCACCACTGCGGATATGACGGCGTAGCTTCTTTGAGTAGCATCGAACACGATTATTTGACTAACGGTTTTTGGGCATATAGCAAAGAACAAGAGCTTTCTATTCCTGATTATTTTGTGAGCTTGTTGGTAAGAATCGAAGATGTAACCGACCAAGTATTAGGCTCAGACAGAGATGAGAAAAATCCACAAGTGATTCAAGAACGCTTGCAGGGCATCATTACAAAGGCAAGTGAAGGCGGAAAATACAAAGTTGATCCTAAACCTATGTTTGCGGGGAATGAGTATTTTATTTATGTCTATGAAGATTACAAAGATGTGCGTTTGGTAGGTGCGCCTCCTTCCTCTATTGGTAAATATGGTGGAGATACCGACAACTGGATGTGGCCTCGTCATACAGGTGATTTTACAATGTTGCGCGTGTATGCAAAAGCGGATGGTTCGGCTTCTGAAGGTTATGACAAAGCGAATGTTCCTTTCAAACCAAAACAATATTTGCCTGTTTCGATGAAAGGGGTAGGGGAAGGTGATTATGCGATGATTATGGGTTATCCTGGTAGCACTGATCGTTATTTGACCTCTGACCAAATTCAATTTGCAATGGATTATAGCAATGGCAGCAAAATTGATGCGATGGGCAAACGTTTGGAAATCATGAAAAAATACATGGACAAAAACGACACGATTCGTATTGCTGTGGCTTCTTCTTATGCAAGTGGTATGAACGGTTGGAAATACTATATCGGTCAAAACACCATGTTAAAGCGTTATGACATCCCTGGTAAAAAACGTCAAGAAGAAAAAGACTTTACCAAATGGGCAGTTGCTAAAGGCGATACAACTTACACAAAAGTAGTAAGTAAAATCGGTGGTTTGTATAGCAAAGATTACGCTGAGATTGACCGTTTTATCAATTATGTATTTTATGGTTTGATGCCTGCTGCTTCTTTGAACTTAGGACGCGACTTTGCACGTATGAAAACGTCAATGGAAAAAGATCCAACGAGCAAAGATGTGGCAAAAAAAGGTGTTGAGAACATCAAAAAACGCCTTCCAGAATGGCAAAAAGAATATTTCCCAGCAATGGACAAAGACATCGTTACAGCTTTGTTGATTGCAGTGAAAAAAGAAGTAAAAGGTGATTTATTGCCTCCTGTAATTAACGAAATTTTGGCTTCTAAAGCAGCGAAAAAAGGCAAAACTGACGAGGAAAAATTCCGTATGTGGGTGAACAATGCTTTTGCTACTTCTGTGGTAACAAACAAAGCGGTAAGAGAGAAATTCTTCGCTATGCCTGATGTGAAAGTGCTTCAAAATGACCCGATTGTAACTTTGGCAAATGGTGTAGTAGCGCATTTCCGCGATAAACTTGCGCCTAGATTCTATGGAGTGCAAGGCCTATCTGAAGAATTGGCGAAAGATTATATTGCAGGACTTCGTTTGGCGAATCCTGGTAAAAACTTCTATCCTGATGCAAACTCAACC
>JBJXHA010000272.1:0-2786 GCA_046160275.1 Bacteroidia bacterium
TTACCAAATTCATTATAAAAACATCGGTACAACCATAGCAAATGGCGATATAACACTTGATTTTCAAGGAAATAAGATGAACTTTTTGAGCGCAAGTATTGCTCCTAGCAGCCAAACTGCCAATCAATTAACGTGGGCTTATAGCAATTTGCAGCCTTTTGAAACAAGAACAATAAGCCTTATGATGAACACTTTACCGCCGCCTACGAATAACATTAGCGAGGTACTTAATTTTGAGGCAAACATTTTCTTAGTCAATGATGCAAATTTGTATGATAATACAGCGAACTTAAACCAAACGCTTGTTGGTGCTTATGACCCGAATGATAAGACTTGTTTGGAAGGAAAATTATTGCACAATGATAACATTGGCGATTATTTGCATTATTTGATTCGCTTTCAAAATACAGGAAATTATCCTGCCGAAAATGTAGTCATTGTGGATACCTTAAATGCTTCAAAATATGATTTGGCAAGTTTGCAAATTATCGAAACTTCGCATGATGCGCATATTGATTTGAAAAGCAATGTATTACAGTTTTATTTTGAAAACATTCAACTTGCTGACTCTTTTTCCAATGAACCTGAAAGTCATGGTTTTGTAGTCTATAAAATTAAAACGAAAAGCACGATGCCCGATAATTCTAGCGTAAGCAACAAAGCAGAAATTTATTTTGATTATAATTTGCCAATTGTTACGAATGTAGAAACCACTACTTTTAGCGATTTTGTAGGAATCGCAGATGCTACGCAACAAGCTCATTTTCAATGCTATCCCAATCCTGCGCAAAATACTTTGACGATAGAAACGGCAAAAAGTGGACATTTTTTGATAATGAATGTAATGGGAGAAACGGTGAAAACGTTTGCGGTAAATGGCAAAGAAACAGTGGATATTTCGCATTTACCCGATGGAATTTATATGATAAGTTCAGCGGCAAAAGGAAATGCGGTGAGATTTGTAAAAGCTGGGAACGAATAATTTCTATAGGCAGATTCAACAGCTAATCATGCGTTATATCCCACCTTTTTACAGTTCCCATTTTGAAAAACAGCCATTTTTCTCTACTTTTGCACCTCATTTGACTTTAGAAACATAACTCATAAAATATGCAAACGCATTATAGAACGCATACTTGCGGGGAATTACGAATAGAACAGGTTGGAACATCGGTTTCGTTGGTAGGTTGGGTGCAAGGCACTCGTGATTTGGGCTATTTGTTGTTTATGGATGTGCGCGACCGCTATGGCATCACGCAAGTTTCCATTAAATCACAAGAATTGCCTGAACTTTATGCAAAAGCGCAAACCTTTGGGCGCGAATTTGTGATAAAAGTGGAAGGAATTGTGGCAGAAAGGGAAAGCAAAACGACCAAAATTGCAACAGGCGACATTGAAATTATTCCGACCAGTTTGGAAATTTTGAACGCAGCAAAATTGCCTCCATTTTTGATTCAAGATGACACTGACGGCAGCGAAGAGTTGCGCATGAAATACCGTTACTTGGACATTCGCCGTCCAGAAATGGCAAATAACCTCCTGCTTCGCGCCAAAGTAGCCAAAGCTACCCGCGAATATTTGGATAATTTAGGCTTTTGCGAAATCGAAACGCCTTTCTTTATTAAATCCACGCCCGAAGGTGCGCGTGACTTTTTAGTGCCTTCTCGCCTTAATCCAGGCTCTTTTTATGCCCTTCCGCAATCACCGCAAATTTTGAAACAGTTGTTGATGGTTTCGGGCATGGATAGATATTACCAAATCGTGAAATGTTTTAGAGATGAAGATTTTCGCGGAGATAGGCAACCTGAATTTACCCAAATTGACTGCGAAATGGCATTTGTAACCCAAGAAGATGTATTTCACACCTTTGAAGGCATGACAAAGCACGTTTTTCAACAAACAATTGGGGTAGAATTACCTGATTTTCAACGCTTACCTTATAAAGATGCTTTGCGTTTATATGGTTCAGATAAACCTGATTTGCGTTTTGGCTGCCCCATTGTAGAGCTAAATGAAGTGGTAGGTGGTACTGAATTTGCCGTTTTTAATGCGATTTTGGAAGGAAATGGACTCATTGCAGGCGTAAATGCCAAAGGTTGTGCAAAATATTCGCGCAAAGACATTGATAAACTCACCGATTTTGTAAAAATACAAGGCGCGAATGGTTTGGCTTGGCTTCGTTTTGGCGAAGATGGCAGCTTAAAATCTTCGATTGATAAATTTTATTCACCCGAACAGTTGCAAAAAATTGCCGAAGCCGCAGGAATGCAAGCAGGTGATTTGTTGTTAATTGTGGCACATAATTTAAAAGGAAAAGTACGCAAAGCTTTGGGTGCATTGCGTTTACAATTGGCAAAAGCCGAAAATTGGATTCCCGAAAATAGCTGGTCGGTGTTATGGGTGGTTGATTTTCCTTTGTTTGAAGAAGATGAGGAAACAGGACAATTGACCTTTGCGCATCATCCTTTCTGCTCGCCTCGCCCCGAAGATTTGCAATACCTTGATACTGAACCAGAAAAAGTATATGCCCAAACATACGACATGGTGATGAACGGCAACGAAATCCTTTCGGGCAGTATTCGTATTCATCAAAAAGATGTGCAGGACAAAATTTTCGACATTCTCGGTTTGAGCGAAACAGAAAAACAAGAAAAATTTGGCTTCATGCTGGGTGCTTTTGAATATGGAGCACCTCCACATGGCGGCTGTGCCTTCGGCTTAGACCGTTGGGTGATGCTCCTAGCAGGAAAATCCTCCATCCGCGAAGTCATTGCCTTCCCCAAAAC
>JBJXHA010000273.1:0-3616 GCA_046160275.1 Bacteroidia bacterium
GGCACAAAGCCTTGGCAAAAATCATCAGCTCCGCGAACATCAAGCACAAGCGCGTCTGTGCTTTCGGCTGCCACTTCAAATTCCGCAGGGCTTAAGCCTTGCAAACCTTTTTCCATGACTTCCGCAAGCGGTTGATAACCTTTTTTATTCATGCTGACATTCATGCCAAAATAGCGCGGCGGCGGCAACAATCCATCGGTTACTTCTTTGATAAAGCTTTCTTTATTCGGTTGATTGAGTGCGTAATTCACCTTTTTTTGATTGCCTAAGCTATCAAAAGTGATTTTCATCATGTTCTTACCGCAAGCAGAACCCGCGCCATGCGCAGGATAGACCGTCAAATCATCGGACAAAGGCATGATTTTGTTCATCAAACTTTCGTACAACATTCCTGCAAGGTCTTCTTGGGTCATGGCTGCTGCTTTTTGCGCCAAATCAGGGCGACCTACATCACCTAAGAACAAAGTATCTCCGCTAAAAAGGCAATGTTCTTTTCCATTTTCATCAAATAGCAAATAACAAGAACTTTCCATCGTATGCCCAGGCGTATGTAACACTTTGATTTTCAGCTTTCCTAGCGAAAAAACTTGTCCATCAGTTGCTACAAGACAATCAAATTCGGGTTGTGCATTGGGGCCATAAATAATCGGTGCGCCCGTTTGCCTTGCCAAATCTAAATGCCCACTTACGAAATCCGCGTGAAAATGCGTTTCAAAAATGTATTTGATAGTCGCATTATCTTGCTTCGCCTTTTCAATGTAGGGCTTTACCTCACGAAGCGGATCAATAATTGCCACTTCGCCCTCGCTTTCGATGTAGTACGCACCTTGCGCCAAACATCCCGTATAAATTTGCTCGACTTTCATGAAAAATGCTTAATTTTCTTTGGCTGTTTCGTGTTCTGGAGTAATTCTTCCAATGGCGCAACTTACAAAAGATTTCGCAGATTTCAATAAATTATTGTTCCCCATTTCAGGGTAGCCCATTTTATCTAAGGCACTGGCAATCAATTCTCTGGCGGGAAGGTTTTCCCCTAGCACTTGAATATGATTTTCCTCCTTTTCGATATTTACATTTTCAATGCCTTCTAGTTTGAACAAGGCAGTTTTGATGCTGTTCATGCAGCCACCACATTTAATATTTTCGACAAAAAAATCTAAGGTTGCCATTTTATTATAAATTAAGTGTGAATAATGAAGAAGGAACGGTAAGAAAAGAAATGCTAAAAAATAAACATTTGCTATGAAAAATCCCTTTTTTTGCTTTCTTTTGCCTTAAATTCCCTTCTATGAATAAGACTAAAATTAGTGCCAAAAAGTTTCGTTTCTTTGCTTTTCAAGCAATAATCATTTACATTATTGTAGAAGTATTGTGTTCTGTGGCTATTTACACAAAATATATCCCTGCCAATTTGCCGAGCTTTTCTAGTGATTTGTTTAAAGATGTCATTGTGGCAGATGTGAATGAGCATTGGGGGAATTGGCATCCGTATCGTGAGGCGGTGTTAAAAAGAGGCGATTGTATTGACATGGTGATGAAATATAATTCGATAGGCGCGCGCGATAAAGAGCGAAGTGAGTTAGGAGACAGCAATCGTGTGGTGTTCTTGGGCGATTCTTATATCGAAGGCTATGGTGTGAAAGAAGAGGCAAGGCTTAGTAATTTGCTAGAAAAGGAAACAGGGCGCGAAATGCTGAACTTTGGCTGTTCGGGTTTGGGCTTTGTGCAAGAATATTTAGTGTATGAACATCTTGCAAAAAAGTATTCACACAATACCGTTTTGCTGGGATTAATGCCCGGTAATGATTTTGTGGATTCCGATTTGGCACAGCAAAAGGAGGCAAATATGGGGCATTATAAACCTTATTTTACAGGAAACTACCCCGATTGTACGCTGACACATTGGGTAGAGAAGTTGGAAGATTCCCCTTATGCTGCGTCAAAAATTAAAGGTTGGAAACGGAAAACAGTTCGAATTTTCAAATCCTTTACTTTTTGGTTTAATATTTTCTATTATTTTCAATACCTAAAACCTGAAATAGATGCCAACAATGCACAATATTCTGGCTTTTATGACTTTACGCCTACGCAGTTAGAAAGCCTAAAATGTAGTTTACAAGCCCTTAAAAATAGTGCAAAAAATAAGTATCTCATCGTTTTTTCTATCCCAAATGAGATTGATTTTCAATACTATAAGGCAAAAGGGGAAAGCCCTCTGCAAAGAGAACTTACTACTTTTTGCGAAGAAATTGGAATAAAATATATAGATTTGCTTTCACTTTGGTACAAAGAAAAACAGGAAAAGGTAAAGGACTTATATATTCCTTGCGATGGACATTGGGCGGAGAAGGCAAATGTCAAAGCTGCCAAAACGCTACTTCCTTTATTTCAAAAATAGAAAATTATTCAACTTAAGTAATGGATAATTAATAATTGAAAACCACTTTAACTCACTTATTATCAATACTTTAAGTGAAAACATTAACATAAACTAATTATTACCGAATACTTATTTATTACAATATTATGATGAAACGAATTTATTATTTCTACTTGCTCTCCATATTGAGCGTATTGCTTTTCAACGGTTGCATTCCTGATGTCCCAATTATCGCTATTGAGGCGGACAAAGAAGGGTGTATAGGCCCTTGTGATATTACTTTTACAGCAAAAATGACAGGCAAGGTGAAGTCGTATAAATGGATTTACGCAGACTCCTCAAGGAATGAATACAAAATTTTGGCTGAAAATCAAGAAAAAATTACTCATTCCTTCCCGCTTGAAAGAGCTTATACTATTCATTTAGAGGCTGAAAACAAGTCTGGGAAAAGTATTGCTTCTAAACAAATATCCATTCTTAATGCAAATTACGCGCTTCCTATTGCGGACTTTGAGCTTGTTGGGGGAAATTGCTGGTTGGGTTCTCCTACACAGTTTCGCAATTTATCCACAGGAACAGAACTCAGCTATCAATGGAATTTGGGCGATGGACAGACTTCTACGATGGCTGATGTTTCGCATACTTATATAAATGCGGTAGATTTCCTTGTTTCTTTGATTGTAAAGGATAAATACGGGGCTACTTCTACGGTTTCAAAAACCATTACCGTTAACAAAGGAGCAAGGTTGCACTCTCTCACCCTTGACCAAAGTCCTAGCAATTGGTTTAGTTTTGATGCAAATGAAAGTGGGACAGCAACCGCGCCAGATGTTGTAATGTATCTTAAAGAATCTGCTAATATATTGAATGCGAGTGTATTAAAGATGAATGTTTCGGATTTCCCTATTGTTTTTTCACCAATAACGCCTCAACTTCTAGTACATAAAAAAAGTTATTGGTTGATTTTAACAGATTTCGATGCTGTAGGCTCAGGACAAGAGGAACAAATGTGTGCGTTTGAATTTGTTCCTGAAAATTACAAGGCGCAAGCTACCAATCAAATGATTAATGGAACGCAGATGTTGGCAGTGGACGTGCCTTTTACTGCAAATGGGATAAGTGGGAGGTATAAGTTGGTATTTGAATAAGTATCAGTGAACAATTATCAGTGAACAATTATCAGTACACAGTTATCAGATGTAAAGACTTAATTATCAAGCAAATACATTTTTTAAA